>NZ_JBEZNL010000008.1:27881-241726 GCF_040653275.1 Streptomyces sp. NPDC048002
CGAAGGAGCGACCCTCGTTGTTGTCCCGGCGGAAGCCACCACGGTCGTTGTCACGACGCTCGAAGGAACGGCCACCGCGGTCGTTGTCCCGACGGAAACCGCCACGGTCGTTGTCCCGGCGGAAACCGCCGCGGTCGTTGTCCCGGCGCTCGAAGGAGCGACCCTCGTTGTTGTCCCGGCGGAAGCCACCACGGTCGTTGTCACGACGCTCGAAGGAACGGCCACCGCGGTCGTTGTCCCGACGGTCGTCCCGACGCTCACGACGCTCGTACGTCGACGGCGCCTCGGCCCGCTCGATCCGCTCGGCGTCCTGCGCGTCCGGCTGCTCCGGCACCGCGACCTCGGCCGCGGCCACCGCCGCCTGCGCCTCGGCCACCGCCGCCTCCGGGTCCTCGCCGCGCTCGCGCGCCACGCGGGCCACCAGACGGTCCGCCTCCTCGCGCAGCTCCGACGCACGACGCTGCGCGCGCTCCAGCTGCTTGGTCAGGTGCGAGACCTCACGCTCGGCCTGCTGCGCCGCGTTGCCCGCGGACTCCGCCTGCACCTCGGTCATCGACCGGGCACCGGTGATCTCGGCGACCTCCGGGTCGAAGGCGGCACCGCCCTGGATGATGTGACGCCCGGCGTCCACGCCCGCGTCCTCCATCAGACGGAAGATCTGGCGACGCTGGTGCGGCAGCGACAGCGACACCACCGTGCCGGTCCGGCCGGCCCGCGCCGTACGGCCCGCGCGGTGCAGGTAGTCCTTGTGGTCACCGGCCGGGTCCACGTTCAGCACCAGGTCGATGCCGTCCACGTGGATACCGCGGGCGGCCACGTCGGTGGCGACCAGGACGTTGACGTAACCGTCCTTGAAGTCCGCCAGCGTCCGCGTCCGCGCGCCCTGCGTCATACCGCCGTGCAGCGCGTCCGACTTCACACCCGCGTCCCGCAGCTGCTCGGCGACCCGGTCGGCGCCCAGCTGGGTACGGACGAAGATGATCGTCCGGCCCTTGCGGGAGGCGATGGCCGCCGTGACCGGCGCCTTGTCCTTCGGCTTCACGATCAGGATGTGGTGCGACATCGTCGTGACCGCGCCCTGGGCCGCGTCGACCTCGTGCAGGACCGGGTCCTTCAGGTACCGGTCGACGAGGGTCTTGATCTCGTTCTCCATCGTCGCGGAGAACAGCATCCGCTGACCGCCCGCCGGAACCTGGTCCAGCAGCTCGGTGACCTCGGGCAGGAAGCCCAGGTCGGACATCTGGTCGGCCTCGTCGAGAACGGCGACCTCGACGTCCTCCAGCGAGCAGGCGCCGCGGTTGATGATGTCGCGCAGCCGGCCCGGGGTCGCCACGAGGACGTCCACGCCGCGCTCCAGGGCGTAGATCTGGTTGCCCATGGACGTACCGCCGCAGACGACCTTCATCTTCAGGCCGAGCTGGTCGCCGTAGGGCTGGAGGGCGTCGGCGACCTGCATCGCCAGCTCACGGGTCGGGGTGAGGATCACCGCGCGCGGGCGGTGCTTCTCGGTCCGGCCGCCGGACAGACGCGCGAGCGTCGGCAGGCCGAACGACAGGGTCTTGCCCGAGCCGGTGCGACCGCGGCCCAGGATGTCCTTGCCCGCCAGGGCGTCCGGGATGGTCGCGGCCTGGATCGGGAAGGGGGTGGTCACGCCGTTCTGCGCCAGCTTGCGCACGACACCCTCGGGCAGACCGAGGTCCGCGAAGGTGATCTCGGGAACGGCCGTCTCGTCCTCGTTCTCGGGCACGACGACGTGATCAGTACTGGAAATGGACATGCGTATGCGAAACCTTCCGGAGTCTCGTCGGCACGCGCCCGTCAACTCCGTGTTTCGCTACACGACCGCCTCTATGCGGTCCGCCACGGCAAGGGAGAGTACGCGCCACACGGCGCGCTCTGCATCGGCGCCGGGCAAATGGGATCAAACGATCTACCACCATACGCACCCCACACCCCCCAAGGCAAACCAAGCCGGTTAGACGTAGGTCACACCCCCGCCGACTAGGCCGGCGCACCCGCCTCCGGAGCCGGCTCCAGTTGCCCCAGCTGCGGTCCCGCCTCGCCGTGCGCCGACGAGGACGGCTCCGCAACCGTCGGCTCCGGAGTCGGCGTCGGCTCCACCACGGTCGGCGTCGGCGTGGGCTCCACCACGGTCGGCGTCGGCGGCACGTCCGTCGGTTCCCCGGGCCCGCCCGGCTGCTCCGACACCCCCGGCCGCCCAGGCACCGAAGCGCCACCGCCGGGCCCCTCCGACGCGGAGGCCGAGGGAGAGGCGGACTCGTCGCCCTTGCCCTTCCCCTTGCCCTTCCCGGCCTTCTTGCCCCTGCCCCGCTCGCCGTCCGCGCCCGCGGCCCCGTACCCGCCCCCGCCACCGGACACGGCCCGGTCCCCGCCCGGATCGTCACCGCCGCGCTGCCCGGCCGAACGCGACGGCTTCACATCCCCGCCGGCGCCGTCATCGCCCACACTCATACAACCCGCGGCGGCGACGACCGCCGCCACCGTGACAGCCAGACGGACAGGGACGGACAAGGGGCGCACGAGCAGCCACCTCCGGGGAAGGCGCGGGAGTCAACCTGCCCAACTCCCGCCGCCCACAAGAGGACACGCGCCCCGCCTCAGCCGGCCCTCACCCGTACCCCAGCGCATGCAACCGGTCGTCGTCGATCCCGAAGTGATGCGCGATCTATGGAGACGGACCCGGCGGTCATGGCGGAGGAGCGGGACGCCCTGGTGAAGGCCCTGGAGGGAGAGCACGCCCGCATCGCGGAGCCGGCCGTGGAGGCCGAACGCGCTGCCATGTCGTCTACGTCCATCCCTGGCCGCCACCGGTGTTGGACCGCGCAGCGGACGATGCCCTCCACGGAGTCCAGGGCGGTCAGGGTGGCCGTCTCGTCACCGTTCCGTGCGGCTCGTACGGCGGGCGTCATGCGGCCACGGCCGGGGACGCGTGGCCAGGGTCTCCAGGTCCCGGCGGGCCGTCCTGGGAGCCACACCCACCAGGGCCGCGTACGTGGTTCCGTTGACCGGCTGGCCGTCCGCCTTCAGCTTGGCCACGGCCGCCCGGATGTCCTCCAGGAAGCGGCCGGGCTTGGAGGCCGCCTTGAGGGCCGTGACCGGCTCCTCCAAACCCGGAAGGGTGTACGCCTGGAGCGATTCGGAGCGGCCAGCGGTCACGGACAGCTCAGCTTGCCGTGACTCGACGTGCATCGGTTCCGGCTCCGGGGCCTCCAGGCCCTGGCCGTCCACGGCGTCCGACTCCGGGACGTGGGGGACGGCCGCCCGCCAGGTGGAGCATGTGGGCCACCACGACCTACGGGACGGCCGACATGGCGGCCGCCGACCACGCGGAGGACACGGCGTACCCGGCCGCCATCAGGTGGGCAGTCACCTGGGCGGTCAGGGGCCATCGGCATCCCAGGATGACGTTCCCGGCCCGGAGACCATGACGGGGTCCGGGTGCCATCACAGGGCCCGCCATGGCCACGTGGACGGCGAAGACGGGACCGGTACGGGCCAGGACACGGCCAGGGACCTACCGGCCAGCCGGGCCAACTGGTACTCACCGGCGGCCGGGACAGCCAAGACGACTGAGCCGTATCTGTGTGCCTGGCGGAAGGTCAGGGCTCCGTAAGTGCTCCGATTACGTGACCACTCACAGACAATGGGCCTGTGCTGGAGATGACACGCGACAGGTTCGAAGAACTGGTGAGTGAGGCCCTGGACCAGATCCCGCCGGAGTTGACGCGGGTCATGGACAATGTGGCCGTC
The DNA here is from genome assembly GCF_040653275.1 of Streptomyces sp. NPDC048002. Classification (NCBI taxonomy): domain Bacteria; kingdom Bacillati; phylum Actinomycetota; class Actinomycetes; order Kitasatosporales; family Streptomycetaceae; genus Streptomyces; species Streptomyces sp. NPDC048002. The sequence continues at coordinate 31,653 of NZ_JBEZNL010000008.1, forward strand.
TTCGTGGAGGACGAGCCGCCCGCCGACGACCCGGAGCTACTGGGGCTGTACGAGGGGACCCCGCTCACGGAACGCGGCGAGTGGTACGCCGGAGTCCTTCCGGACCGCATCACGATCTACATGGGCCCGACCCTGCGCTTCTGCGAGACGGCGGAGGACGTGGTGCACGAGGTGGCCGTGACGGTCGTCCACGAGGTGGCGCACCACTTCGGCATTGAGGACGCGCGGCTCCACGAACTGGGCTGGGGCTGACCTTCTGGCATCTTTCCGACACCCCACCTGGCCCCCTGACCAGGAGTAACAGCAGGCCCTTCAACTCCGGCGGAATCCGGTCCAGGGCCTCGGCGACCTGTTCCTCGAACTCCTCACGCGTCATCTCCAGCACACCGCCGTTCTCCGGCACGGAACGCCCGTACGAGAGCCCCACCGGCCCGGCATATCGCCCCCCGCATTTGGGCATACGCGACCAATGGTCCGCGTCCCCGCCGTACTCCGCACTCCCACCCACCACGTACGACGGGCCTCCCGCGCCCTGGCCCGCCGCCCCCGCGCCCGCCGACGGCCGGCCGGCGTGCACCTCGCGCCCCGGCCCAACCCCTGGAGCCGAGCCCTCGGCCTGGTCGCGGTCGTCCTCCTCGGCGCCTGGCTCGGACTGCTCGTCGTCGGCAACGTCCGTGTCCCCGTCGGGCCCATGAACACCACCATGACCCTCCGCCCCTCCCTCACCGGCGGCACGAAGATCAACGTCTCTCCCCTGGGCGCGCTCCAGCTCGACAGCCACACCGCCCCGGTACGCCTCGACGTCAACATCGACCAGCTCGACCCCGAGCGCTCCCAGGCCCTCGTCGACCACCCCGAACGCCTCTCCGGCCTCCAGGACGAAGTCGCCCAGGACATCGCCCACGGCACCCGCGACCTCGCCCTGCGCTCCTGCGTCGCCGTCGTCACCGGCGCCACCGCACTCGGGCTCGCCGTCTACCGCCGCCCCCGCCGCGCCCTCGGCGCCGGCGGCCTCGCCCTCACCCTGCTCGCCGCCTCCGGCGGCACCGCCGCCGCCACCTGGAACCCCGACTCGGTCCTCGAACCCAGGTTCTCCGGGCTGCTCTCCTCGGCGCCCTCACTGGTCGGCGACGCCCGCAGCATCGTCACCGAGTTCGACATCTACCAGAAGGAACTCGCCCGCCTCGTCACCAACGTCACCAAGCTCTACGACGCCACCTCCACGCTCCCCGCCTACCAGCCCGACCCGACCACCATCCGCGTCCTGCACGTCTCCGACATCCACCTCAACCCCGCCAGCTGGAAGATCATCGCCTCGCTCGTCGAGCAGTACCGGGTCGACGTCATCGTCGACTCCGGCGACACCATGGACCACGGCAGCGCCGCCGAGAACGGCTTCCTCGACCCCATCGAGGACCTCGGCGCGCCCTACGTCTGGGTCCGCGGCAACCACGACTCCATGACCACCCAGCGCTATCTGGAGAAGCTCAAGAACGTGCACGTGCTCGACGACGGCAGGGCCAGGACCGTCGCCGGCCTGCGCTTCGCCGGCATCGGCGACCCCCAGTTCACCCCCGACCGCACCGCCCAGCCCGGCGCCGGCGCCTCCCAGGAACTCGCCGGCGCCCGCCTCGCCTCCGCCCTCCGCGACCAGCGCGCCGCCGGCACCCCCGCCGACGTGGCCGTCGCCCACGAACCCGCCGCCGCACGCGAGGTCGACGGCGAGGTCCCCCTGGTCCTGGCCGGCCACCTCCACCACGACGAGATGGAGGTCCTGGAGCAGGGCACCCGGCTGCGCATCGAGGGCTCCACCGGCGGCAGCGGGCTGCGCGCCATCGAGGGCAAGTACCCCGACCCCATCGAGACCTCGATCCTCTACTTCGACCGGGACAGCCGCCGCCTCCAGGCCTGGGACGAGATCGAGCTGGGCGGCCTCGGGCTGACCACGGCTGAGGTCAGCCGCCACCTCCCGGAGGAGAACCACCCGGGCGTCACACCGCCCCCGACCGTCACCCCCACACCCACCCCGAGCCCCTCCCCGTAAACCGTTTTGGCGATCCCTCCCGCCATCCCATATGCTTCTCACGTCCCCGACGCGCTGGAAAGCGCGCAGGCGGGCCGATAGCCCTCATCGTCTAGCGGCCTAGGACGCCGCCCTTTCAAGGCGGTAGCACGGGTTCGAATCCCGTTGGGGGCACGCAGTACGGTGTGCGACACTGTCGTACGCAAAGCAAGGTCCTGTGGAGCAGTTTGGAGTGCTCGCCACCCTGTCAAGGTGGAGGCCGCGGGTTCAAATCCCGTCAGGACCGCTGAGGTTTCCCCGGAAGCCTCGTGGCTGGGTAGCTCAGTTGGTACGAGCGATCGCCTGAAAAGCGATAGGTCGCCGGTTCGACCCCGGCCCCAGCCACAGCGAGAGCCCCGATCCTCACGGATCGGGGCTTCTTTCTTGCCGGGCGACGACACCCGGCGGACGGCGACGGCAAAAGCGTTCGCCATGAATTTGGCCGGGATGAGATCCTGGACCGCGTATGTCTACGCATCCTGCCCCCGCCCTCGGCGCCCTCGCCCCCCGTCTGACCGAGCTGTCGTTGCGCGACGCGCACCGGCTCGGGCGGCGGCTCGAAGGTGCGCGCAAGATCCGTAAGCCGGAGGCCCGGGACGCCGTTCTCGCCGAGATCGAGGCGGAGGTCGTCCGGGCCGAGGAGCGGATGGGGGTGCGGCGTGCCCGGGTTCCGGCCGTCGGGTACCCCGAGCAGTTGCCCGTCAGCCAGAAGAAGGACGAGATCGCGGCCGCCATCCGTGATCACCAGGTGGTCATCGTCGCCGGTGAGACCGGGTCGGGCAAGACGACGCAGATCCCGAAGATCTGTCTGGAGCTGGGCCGCGGGGTCCGCGGGATGATCGGGCACACACAGCCGCGGCGGATCGCGGCGCGCACGGTGGCGGAGCGGGTGGCCGAGGAGCTGGACACCCCGCTCGGACAGGCCGTGGGCTGGAAGGTCCGTTTCACGGACCAGGTGAACCCGGACGCGACGTTCATCAAGCTGATGACGGACGGCATCCTGCTGGCGGAGATCCAGACCGACCGTGAGCTGCGCGCCTACGACACGATCATCATCGACGAGGCGCACGAGCGGTCGCTGAACATCGACTTCCTGCTCGGGTACCTGGCGCAGCTGTTGCCGAAGCGGCCGGATCTGAAGGTCGTCATCACCTCCGCGACGATCGACCCGGAGCGGTTCTCCCGGCATTTCGGGGACGCGCCGATCGTCGAGGTGAGCGGGCGGACGTATCCGGTGGAGGTCCGGTACCGGCCGCTGCTGGAGGAGGACTCCGAGGACGCGGACCGCGATCAGATCACCGCGATCACGGACGCGGTCGAGGAGCTGATGGGCGAGGGGAAGGGCGACATCCTCGTCTTCCTCTCGGGTGAGCGGGAGATCCGGGACACCGCGGACGCGCTGGAGCGGAAGAAGTACCGCTTCACCGAAGTGCTGCCGCTGTACGCGCGGCTCTCGCACGCGGAGCAGCACCGGGTGTTCCAGCCGCACACGGGCCGCAGGATCGTTCTGGCGACGAATGTCGCCGAGACCTCGCTGACGGTGCCCGGCATCAAGTACGTGATCGACCCGGGGTTCGCCCGGATCAGCCGTTACAGCCATCGCACCAAGGTGCAGCGGCTGCCGATCGAGCCGATCTCGCAGGCCAGCGCGAACCAGCGCAAGGGCCGGTGCGGTCGTACGAGCGACGGTGTCTGCATCCGGCTGTACGCCGAGGACGACTTCGAGGGGCGTCCGGAGTTCACGGACGCGGAGATCCTGCGGACGAACCTGGCGTCGGTGATCCTTCAGATGACCGCGGCGGGGCTCGGGGACATCGAGAAGTTCCCGTTCATCGATCCGCCGGACCACCGGAACATCCGCGACGGTGTCCAGCTGCTCCAGGAGCTGGGCGCGCTGGACCCGGCGCAGAAGGACGTGCGGAAGCGGCTGACGGAGACGGGCCGCAAGCTGGCGCAGCTGCCGGTGGACCCGCGGCTGGCGAGGATGGTGCTGGAGGCGGACCGCAACGGCTGTGTCCGCGAGGTCATGGTGATAGCCGCCGCGCTGTCGATCCAGGATCCGCGGGAGCGGCCGGCGGACAAGCAGGCCCAGGCCGACCAGCAGCACGCCCGCTTCAAGGACGAGACCAGTGACTTCCTGGCGTACCTGAACCTGTGGCGGTACGTGCGCGAGCAGCAGAAGGAGCGGGGTTCGAGCTCCTTCCGGCGGATGTGCAAGCAGGAGTACCTGAACTTCCTGCGGATCCGTGAGTGGCAGGACATCTATCTGCAGTTGCGCACGGTCGCGAAGCAGATGGGGATCGAGCTGAACGAGGAGGACGCCCCGGGCGACCGGGTGCATGTGTCCTTGCTGGCCGGCCTGTTGTCCCACATCGGGATGAAGGACGTGAAGGACGGCAGCAAGAACGAGTACCTGGGGGCCCGGAGCGCCAAGTTCGCGATCTTCCCGGGTTCGGCGCTGTTCCGTAAGCCGCCGCGTTTCGTGATGTCGGCGGAGCTGGTGGAGACCTCGCGGCTGTGGGCCCGGGTCAACGCGAAGATCGAGCCGGAGTGGGTCGAGCCGCTGGCGGGCCACCTGCTGAAGCGGACGTACAGCGAGCCGCACTGGGAGAAGGACCAGGCGGCGGTGATGGCCTTCGAGAAGGTGACGCTGTACGGCGTGCCGATCGTCGCCCAGCGGAAGGTGAACTACGGGCGGATCGACCCGGAGGTCAGCCGGGAGCTGTTCATCCGCAACGCGCTGGTCGAGGGCGACTGGCGTACCCATCACAAGTTCTTCGCCGACAACCGCCGACTCCTCAGCGAGGTCGAGGAGTTGGAGCACCGGGCGCGGCGCCGGGACATCGTGGTGGACGACGAGACGCTGTTCGACTTCTACGAGCAGCGGGTGCCGGAGCACGTGGTCTCCGGGGCGCACTTCGACTCGTGGTGGAAGCGGAAGCGGCAGGAGCAGCCGGAGTTCCTGGACTTCGAGCGGGAGATGCTGATCCGGGAGTCGGCGGAGGCGGTCACCAAGGCCGACTATCCGGACTCGTGGCGGCAGGGTCCGTTGAAGTTCCGGGTGACGTACCAGTTCGAGCCGGGTGCGGACGCGGACGGTGTGACGGTGCACGTTCCGTTGCAGGTGCTGAACCAGGTGACGGGGGAAGGCTTCGACTGGCAGATCCCGGGTCTGCGCGAGGAGGTCGTGACGGAGCTGATCCGTTCGCTGCCGAAGCCGATCCGCCGGCACTACGTCCCGGCGCCGAACTACGCGAAGGCGTTCCTGGAGCGGGCGGTGCCCTTGCAGGAGCCGCTGACGGTGACGATGGCGCGTGAGCTGAAGCGGATGGTCGGGGTGCCGTTCGAGGCGGACGACTTCGACTGGGCGCGGGTGCCGGACCATCTGCGGATCACGTTCCGGATCGTGGACGAGCGGCGGCGGAAGCTGGCGGAGGCCAAGGATCTGGAGGCCTTGCGGCTCCAGCTGAAGCCGCGGGCGCAGAAGGCGCTGTCGCAGGCGGCCGCGGCGACGGCGTCGCGGGAGGGCGGCGAGTCGCTGGAGCGCAAGGGGCTGACGGACTGGTCGATCGGGACGCTCGCGCGGGTCTTCGAGACCCGTCGGGCCGGTCAGCCGGTGAAGGCGTTCCCGGCGCTGGTGGACGACGGCGACACGGTCTCGGTGCGGTTGTTCGACTCGGAGGCCGAGCAGGCGCAGGCGATGTGGCAGGGCACGCGCCGGCTGGTGCTGCGCAACATTCCGGTCAATCCGGGGAAGTTCGCGAGCGATCGTCTGTCGAACGCGCAGAAGCTGGCGCTGTCGGCGAATCCGCACGGTTCGGTGCAGGCGCTGTTCGACGACTGCGCGATGGCGGCGGCGGACAAGCTGATCGGTGACTTCGGCGGGCCGGCCTGGGACGAGGAGTCGTACCGGAAGCTGTTCGACCGGGTGCGGGCGGAGATCGTCGACACGACGGTGCGTACGGTCGGGCAGGTGCAGCAGGTGCTGTCGGCCTGGCAGGCGTGCGAGCGGCGGCTGAAGGGCGTCCGCAGCACCGCGCTGCTGGCGAATCTGGCGGATGTGCGGGGGCAGTTGGACGCGCTGGTGAAACCCGGCTTCGTGACGGCGTCGGGGGTGGGCCGGCTGCCGGATCTGCTGCGGTACCTGGTGGCGGTGGACCGTCGGCTGCAGCAGATGCCGTCGAACGTGCAGCGGGACACGACCCGTATGGAGAAGGTCCACGAGATGCGGGACGAGTACGCGTGGCTGCTGGAGCAGATGCCGCAGGGGCGTCCGGTGCCGCGTCAGGTCCTGGACGTCCGGTGGATGATCGAGGAGCTGCGGGTCAGCTATTTCGCGCACGCGTTGGGCACGGCCTACCCGGTCTCGGACAAGCGGATCGTGAAGGCGATCGACGCCCTGGCACCGTGACGGAGCCTGCACGGACGGTGAGTTCGACCAGGACACCCAGGGTCCTGTACAGTCTCATCTCGCAGCGCAACGCAGGAAAAAGCGCCGCGAAACCTGGTCCTGTGGAGCAGTTTGGAGTGCTCGCCACCCTGTCAAGGTGGAGGCCGCGGGTTCAAATCCCGTCAGGACCGCATGACCGAAGGACCCGGGTCTCACGCCCCGGGTCCTTCTGCGTGTGCCCGTACAACTGCGCGCGCTCGTACGGGGGCTGACCCGCCCGCACGAAGGGCCGGCCCGCCCGCGCGAGGGGCAGAAGGGTAGCGCGGGCGGGCGACAGCGTTCCGACAGGGACGCACCGGGGCCGGCGAGGGGCCGGTCAGGGCCCGCGAGGGGCACCGAGGCGCCTCGCGCCGTCTTGACGGCGTCCCGTTCGCTCGGTACCCAGAAACCAGGGCCCCTTCCCTGTAGGGCCCCTGGGGGTGGCGTATGGCGGCTTCGGTCAGGCACGAGACGCGGGCCCTGCTCCGCGCGCATCTGTCTGCCGCTTCCTCCTACCGGCATCTCACCCGGCACTGTCCGATCTGCCATCAGTTGCTGAGGCTGGCGATGGACTCGGCGCCGCCGGCCGCGGACCACGCCCCGGCCGAGGACGACGGGTCCGCGGCGCCCACCGAGGACGAGAGCCCGTCGCCCGCGTGACCCTCCCGAGCCCCAACACCCCTGCCGCCAGGGGGTGCTGGAAGGTGCGGCTCCTCTAGCGCACATACGCCGGAGGCAACAAGCGCCCTGGCATGTGACGGGTGTCACCGCATGAGTTTTGAAAACGGCGGTACTTACACCCGTCCTACAACTAGTCAATTTAATATGTGCAATTGCACCGCCCCGAGGGTCGGATCCACAGGAGATCCGACACCCCTGCCCAGGGTCCGACAAGGCCACACACAGGGCACCCGGCGAGCCCGCGTCCACGCACAAAAAAGATCGCGCTGGACCCGGCGGAGTCCAGCGCGATCTACGACGCACCCTGTCAGTTGCCTGAAGCCCTGGGCGTGGGCCCTGTTGGGGCAGGACCCGCGTCGCTTGGAGCTGTGGGTTCCGGACGCCTCGGCACGTTGGGGGACCCGCCGATTTGTCCGGTTATGAAGTTGTTCAGGCCTCGCTGCGCTGCTGCGGGATGCCCGCGAGCAGAGCGCGGACCTCGGCCTCGCGGTAGCGGCGATGCCCGCCGAGCGTGCGGATCGACGTGAGCTTTCCGGCCTTCGCCCACCGCGTGACCGTCTTGGGGTCGACGCGGAACATGGTGGCGACCTCAGCCGGGGTCAGCAGCGGCTCGGCATCAGGGGTGCGAGCGGTCATGAGCGGCCTCCTCGGGAGAACCGAACCTTCTCGGTTCTTTCCTCTAAATTCTGCACCTTGACCCGCGTTGCCCGAAATGGCGGACGCGAGTCGAGTCGGTTATAGGACGAACGGCTTGTCCTCGGCACTACAACTACACCATCTGTCCAGCCGCGTCGGCCAAACCGATGGAATTGCCCCTCCAGGTGTTCATCAGCGACGGAAGCCGATGGACCATGCCATAGCGGACAGTCACGCCACTGTGACGATCAGTCACAGGGCGATCAGGAGTCACCAGACCCCCCAAAGCGTGCAATGCGAGCAGAGTCCTCCCCGGACTCCTTGTCCTATTTTGGCATGAGGGAGGGGAAGGGACGCAAGGGCCGCGTAAGTGCGGTCCATCACGCTTGACACACCTTGAGGAGAAAGCCCGGATCGGGTCCTACGTCCGATGTTGACGAAACTTCAGGAACCCCGGGCGCACCAGAAGGAGGACGAAACCCCAAAACGGGCGTCAGGTCAAACGTCAGTTCGTGACCTGGCCCACAGTCAGTTGGCCGACCGGCGCTCGCGCACCGAGCGCCAGCGCTCCACCAGCCGCCCGTACGCCGCGCCCGCGGCCGCCCCGTCCCCGGACCGCAGCGCCGCGATGCCCTCGGCCACGTCGGCGGCCGAGTGGTCGTCCTCCAGCTCGCCGGCCGGCAGCACGTGCACGAGGCCGCCGTAGTCGAGTTCGACCAGGGAGCGCGGATGGAACTCCTCCAGCCAGCGGCCCACGTCCACCAGGCCGTCCACGAGCGGCCCCTCGTCCACGGTGTCCTTCAGCGTCCGCAGCGCGCGGGCCACCCGGCGGCGCGCCTGGACCATCGGCGTCCGGTAGCGCAGCAATGGCGGAATCTCGCCGGTCCCCTTGTCGTAGCGCCGTTCCTCGTCGGAGACGAGGACGAACCAGTGCAGCGGCACCTGCCAGGTCGCGGTGCGGATCCAGGGGCGGGCGTCGGGGTTGATGCCCAGCCACCGCTCGTAGTCCTGGGCGGCCTGCTGCCGCAGCAGCGGGGGGAGCACCGCGTCCAGGACCGGGGCGGGCAGCTCCTCGCCGAGGTCCTCCAGCGCCAGCCAGCCGCGCAGCCGGGTCCGCCACGGGCAGACGCACACCACGCCGTCCACCTCCACCACGAACGCGTCCAGGCTCTCGTGCACGGGCACCGGGACCGGCGGCGTGGGCAGCAAGTCGGCGAGGGCGCGGCGCAGTTCGTCCTGGTAGGAGGGGCGGTCGGGGCGCCGGGCGTAGCGCGCCCAGTGGCTGCGCTCGGGTTCGGGGAAGGCGGCCAGCGGCTCGTAGACGCGCAAGTAGACCGCGTACGGGACGATCACCGAGGACACCTTGGGCACGCCTGCTCCATCCCCCGCCGTCCGCCGGGAAAACCTGGGAAACCCGCTCACAAAGACGCGGGAAAACTATGCAAATCGTCGCACGGGGGTACTCCGGGAGTAGGTGATCCTGAGCACGTCGAGGTGGCGGGGCGCCCCAGGCTCTACTCTCTTGCTCACAGTTCCCGCCACCCCAGGGAGCTGGACCCGATCGCCGCTACTTACCCAGGAGTCACCACAGTGACCGACGTAACCGGCGCACCTGCTGATGTACTGCACACCTTGTTCCACTCGGAGCAGGGCGGACACGAGCAGGTCGTGCTCTGCCAGGACCGCGCCAGCGGCCTGAAGGCCGTCATCGCCCTCCACAACACCGCGCTCGGCCCCGCCCTCGGCGGGACGCGCTTCTACCCCTACGCGAGCGAGGCGGAGGCCGTCGCCGACGCCCTGAACCTCGCGCGCGGGATGTCGTACAAGAACGCCATGGCCGGGCTCGACCACGGCGGCGGCAAGGCCGTGATCATCGGTGACCCGGAGCGGGACAAGACCGAGGAGCTGCTGCTCGCCTACGGGCGTTTCGTGGCCTCCCTGGGCGGCCGCTACGTCACCGCCTGCGACGTCGGCACGTACGTCGCCGACATGGACGTCGTGGCCCGCGAGTGCCCCTGGACGACCGGCCGCTCCCCCGAGAACGGCGGCGCCGGCGACTCCTCGGTGCTCACCGCCTTCGGCGTCTACCAGGGCATGCGCGCCTCCGCCCAGCACCTGTGGGGCGACCCCTCGCTGCGGGCCCGCAAGGTCGGCATCGCCGGGGTCGGCAAGGTCGGGCACCACCTGGTCGAGCACCTGGTCGCGGAGGGCGCCGAGGTCTTCGTGACCGATGTCCGCGAGGACGCCGTGCGCCGGATCACCGAGCGGCACGCGCAGGTCACGGCGGTGGCCGACACCGAGGCCCTGATCCGCGTCGAGGGGCTGGACGTCTACGCCCCCTGCGCGCTGGGCGGGGCCCTCGACGACGACTCCGTGCCGGTGCTGACCGCCAAGGTGGTCTGCGGCGCGGCCAACAACCAGCTCGCCCACCCGGGTGTGGAGAAGGACCTCGCCGACCGCGGGATCCTCTACGCGCCGGACTACGTGGTGAACGCGGGCGGGGTCATCCAGGTCGCCGACGAGCTGCACGGCTTCGACTTCGAGCGGTGCAAGGCGAAGGCGGCCGGTATCTACGACACCACGCTCGCCATATTCGCACGTGCGAAGGCGGACGGGATTCCGCCGGCCGCGGCGGCCGACCGGATCGCCGAGCAGCGGATGCACGAGGCCGCGACGGCCCGCCGGGCGGTCTGATCCGACCGGTCCCGGAGTTAGGTCCGGTACCCGCCGGCGGGCACTTAGAGAGAACTCTCACGTTCGTCGGCGGGTCGCCCGCGAAGAAGTAGTTAAAATCGCGGTTGACCAGCGGGTACGGGGCGTCCCGAGGGTTGTGGGCTCAGGCACGTGCTGCGGGCGACGTACCGTATGCGCGTGGGCTCAGGTACCGTGGAAGCCCTACGGGCCGGTCTCTCTGCGGAGAGCCCGTTCCGGATCATGAACGCGTGTCAAGACTCTGGGGCCGTCGAGCCCCGTCACCGAGGGGGTCGAGCCATGGGGCGCGGCCGGGCCAAGGCCAAGCAGACAAAGGTCGCCCGCCAGCTGAAGTACAACAGCGGCGGGACTGACCTGTCGCGTCTGGCCAACGAGCTGGGCGCTTCGACTTCGAGCCAGCCGCCGAACGGCGAGCCGTTCGAGGACGACGAGGACGAAGACGACCCGTACGCGCAGTACGCGGATCTCTACAACGACGACGAGGACGATGAGGACGACGAGTCCGGTCCCGCGTCGCAGCGCCGAGGCGCTTGACGACTCTGCTGTGCTCGACCCGGTCCGAGGCGGTCACCCGCCGCCGGACCGGGTTTTGCGCTGCCTTCGCGAACGTCAGCCGGCGTAGTCGCCCACCAGCTCGGCGCCCGTGGTGTGCTCACCGCGGTCGGTGATCTCACCGGCGACCCAGGACTCGACACCGCGGTCGGCCAGTGTCGCCAGGGCCGCGTCCGTCGCTTCCTGCGGCACGATCGCGATCATGCCGACGCCCATGTTCAGGGTCTTCTCCAGCTCCAGCCGCTCGACCTGGCCCGTCTTCCCGACGAGGTCGAAGACCGGGGCCGGGGTCCAGGTGGAGCGGTCCACGACGGCGTGCAGCTCGTCGGGGATCACCCGGGCCAGGTTGGCGGCGAGGCCACCACCGGTGATGTGCGAGAACGCGTGCACATCGGTGGTCCGGGTCAGCGCCAGACAGTCCAGCGAGTAGATCTTGGTGGGCTCCAGCAGCTCCTCGCCGAGGGTGCGGCCGAACTCCTCGATCCGCGCCTCCAGCGCCGAACCGGCCCGGTCGAGCAGGACGTGGCGGACCAGCGAGTACCCGTTCGAGTGAAGACCGGAGGCCGCCATGGCGATCACCGTGTCACCCGTACGGATGCGATCGGGGCCGAGCAGGCGGTCGGCCTCCACCACGCCCGTACCGGCGCCGGCGACGTCGAAGTCGTCCTCGCCCAGCAGGCCGGGGTGCTCGGCCGTCTCGCCGCCCACCAGGGCGCAGCCGGCCAGCACACAGCCCTCGGCGATGCCCTTCACGATCGCGGCGACGCGCTCGGGGTGGACCTTGCCGACGCAGATGTAGTCGGTCATGAACAGCGGCTCGGCGCCGCACACCACGATGTCGTCCATGACCATCGCGACCAGGTCGTGGCCGATGGTGTCGTAGACACCCAGCCGGCGCGCGATGTCGACCTTGGTGCCCACACCGTCGGTGGCGGAGGCCAGCAGCGGACGCTCGTAGCGCTTGAGGGCGGAGGCGTCGAAGAGGCCGGCGAAACCGCCGAGGCCGCCGAGGACCTCGGGGCGCTGGGTCTTCTTCACCCACTCCTTCATCAGCTCTACGGCGCGGTCGCCGGCCTCGATGTCGACACCGGCGGCAGCGTAGGAAGCACCGGTGACAGGAGTCTCAGACATTGCCTGGGATCTTTCGGGTTGGTGATACGAGGCTCAGGGGCGACGGATCGCGTCGGCCGCGGCCGTGGCGGCCGGTCCGGCGGCCAGCTCGGTCTCCAGGAGCTGCTTGCCGAGCAGCTCGGGGTCCGGGAGCTCCATCGGGTACTCGCCGTCGAAGCAGGCACGGCAGAGGTTCGGCTTGTCGATGGTGGTCGCCTCGATCATGCCGTCGATGGAGATGTACGCCAGGGAGTCGGCGCCGAGCGAGGTGCCGATCTCGTCGATGGTCATGCCGTTGGCGATCAGCTCCGCGCGGGTGGCGAAGTCGATGCCGAAGAAGCAGGGCCACTTCACGGGCGGCGAGGAGATCCGGATGTGGACCTCGGCGGCGCCGGCCTCGCGGAGCATGCGGACCAGGGCGCGCTGGGTGTTGCCGCGCACGATGGAGTCGTCGACGACGACCAGCCGCTTGCCCTTGATGACTTCCTTCAGCGGGTTCAGCTTCAGACGGATGCCGAGCTGCCGGATCGTCTGCGAGGGCTGGATGAACGTACGGCCGACGTACGCGTTCTTCACCAGGCCGGCGCCGAACGGAATCCCGGACGCCTCCGCGTAGCCGATGGCGGCGGGAGTGCCGGATTCCGGGGTCGCTATGACCAGGTCGGCCTCGACCGGGGCTTCCTTCGCGAGCTTGCGGCCCATCTCCACACGGGAGAGGTAGACGTTGCGGCCGGCGATGTCGGTGTCGGGGCGGGCGAGGTACACGTACTCGAAGACGCAGCCCTTGGGCTTCGCTTCCGCGAATCGGGAGGTGCGCAGGCCGTTCTCGTCGATGGCGATGAACTCGCCGGGCTCGATCTCGCGGACGTAGCTGGCGCCGCAGATGTCCAGGGCGGCGGACTCCGAGGCGACGACCCAGCCGCGCTCCAGGCGGCCGAGGACCAGCGGGCGGATGCCCTGCGGGTCGCGGGCCGCGTACAGGGTGTGCTCGTCCATGAAGACGAGCGAGAAGGCGCCCTTGACCTGCGGGAGGATCTGGTGGGCGGCTTCCTCGATGGTCAGCGGCTTGCCGTCCTCGTCCGCCTGGGCCGCGAGCAGCGCGGTCAGCAGGTCGGTGTCGTTGGTCGCCGCGACGCGCGGGGTGCGGCCCTCCTGCTTGGGGAGGTCGGCGACCATCTCGGCGAGCTGGGCGGTGTTGACGAGGTTGCCGTTGTGGCCGAGCGCGATCGAGCCGTGCGCGGTGGCGCGGAACGTCGGCTGGGCGTTCTCCCACACGGAGGCGCCGGTGGTCGAGTAGCGGGCGTGTCCGACCGCGATATGACCCTGGAGCGAACCGAGAGAGGTCTCGTCGAAGACCTGGGAGACCAGGCCCATGTCCTTGAAGACGAGGATCTGGGAGCCGTTGCTGACCGCGATTCCCGCGGATTCCTGGCCCCGATGCTGGAGGGCGTAGAGCCCGAAGTACGTGAGCTTTGCGACCTCTTCGCCCGGAGCCCAGACACCGAAGACGCCACACGCGTCCTGGGGGCCTTTCTCGCCGGGGAGCAGATCGTGATTGAGTCGACCGTCACCACGTGGCACGGCTCCGAGTGTAGGCGAGATCGACCACTGGTCCGAATTCGCTGGGAGTGGGCTTTCTTACTTCTCCGGGGCCGCCGGCTTGGCGATCAGACCGCGCCCAGGGGGGTTCGTGAGGGTCAGCGTCCGGTCTTTCTGCTGGTAGGACACCTTGCCGGCGAGGATGTCGAGCAAGGCCTGCTCGGTCTTCGTCGCCGGGCCCTCGCACAGCATGCGGGTGGTGGACAGACGTCCGAAGTCGATGGTGCCGTCCGTCACGGTGGCCTCGCCGCGGAAGTTGTTGCAGCCGAGGTTGCCGCTGACGGTGCCGTCCTCGGCGAGGGTGAAGTGGGCCTTCACGCCCTTGGGCAGGGACTGCGCCTGCTCGTCGTCGGTGAGGGTGTCGACGGTCCACTTCGTGCCCTTCAGGGCGGGCTCGGGTTCGTTCTTCACGGGTCCCTCCTTCAAGGTGATCGAATCGCCGTCGCCCCTGGTCAGGGTGAGGGTCCTGGCACCGTCACGGCCTTGGACGGCGGCCTTGAGGGTGCCGGTGAACACGCTCAGGAAGCGCTCCTCGAACTCCTGGACCGGGCCGGGGCAGCCCATCGCGGTCGAGGCGAGGTCGGTGATCCTCACGGTGTCGCCCTCGACGGTGACGTCGGCGCCGAAGCCGTTGCAGCCGACCGTGCCGCCCGACTTGCCGCCGCCGACGCCCGGCTCGGTGGTGTCGGGCTTGAGCACGATGTGCGCCTCGTCGACGCGGAACTCCTTCACGTCGGCCGGCAGCGCGTACTCCTTGCCGTCGACGGTGACCTGTTGCGGCACCCAGCGGGTGTCCGTGATGCCGGTGGCCTTCCTGGTCGTCTCTCCGCCGCCGACCGCGCCGCTGCCGCTGCCGCTGCCGGACTCCGTGCCGCAGGCGGCCAGCACGGCGATGCCGGTCAGGGCCGCGGCGGTGTACTTGGCCTGTGTCGTCCGCTTCATGTCTCTTCGACGCACGAGGCGGCTGTTGGGTTCGGTGCCGTTACCGGTCCGTTGTGCCGTCAGCTCATCAGGGGCAGCAGTGCGCCGAGATCGGCGCGCTCGCCGCTCGCCATGACCCTGGCCTCGTCCCGGGCCCGCCGCCACTCCAGCCGTCCGGTCGCGAGCCTGATCCAGGTCAGCGGGTCGGTCTCGACGACGTTCGGCGGGGTGCCCCTGGTGTGCCGGGGCCCCTCGACGCACTGCACGACGGCGTACGGCGGGATCCGCACCTCCGTCGAGCCGCCGGGCGCCTTGGCGGCGAGGGCGTCGGCGAGCAGCCGGGTGCAGGCGGCGAGGGCCTGCCGGTCCTGGGGCACGTCCAGGCCCGGTACCGCGGCGTTCAGGTCGTCGGTGTGGACGACGAGTTCCACGGCGCGGGTGACGAGGTAGTCGGCCAGCGGCAGGGCACCCGCGTTGGTCCGCAGCAGCCGGCCGCCCGGGTGGGTGTCGAGCTGCTGCTCCAGGGTGTCCGCGACCTCGGCGAGGTAGACGCCGAGGTCGGGGTGGTCCCGGACCACTCCCCTGGTGAACTCGTCGATGGCGGCGGAGTGCACGGCGGTGGCGAACGGCCAGTCCAGGAGCACCGCGTCCGGCCTGTCCGGCTCCGGCAGGTCCAGGGCCCGCCCGATCGCCGTCAGCGCCATCCCGATGTGCGCGACCAGCTCCCGCACGGTCCACGCGCCGAGCCGCGTGGGCGACGCGAGCTGCTCGCCCGTGAGCCCCCGCACGGCCTCCCGCACATGCCCGAGCTGAGCGAACACGGCGGCACGGGTCCTGACGGGGTCATAACTGCGGGGGCGCTTCTTGGCGGGGGGCATGCGATCAAGGTTAGGCAGGACGGGCGGCGGGGGGTGAGGGCTTGGAGGATCTCATCTTGGGCCGCCCGGGAAACCGCCACTCGTACGTGTGTTCCGCTCGGAAACGCCCCACAGCCGCTCCGGCTGCCCACAACGCTGGTACGCGCAAGGAAGGAGGGGAACATGACGGTTATGGCCGAGCACACGTCTCAGATGTCGGTGGAGGAGTTCGAATCGATCGCCGCCACCGCTCCCGAGACCGTCACGTTGGAGTTCATCAACGGACGGATCGAGGTCAAGCGGGTGACGGACGGGGATCACAACACCATCGTGGCCTGGCTCGCCCGGCGCTGTATGCAGACCAGGCCCGACCTGGATCTCTACAGCGGCCAGGGACTACGCGTCGACGCCTACCGGGAGGGCAGGGCGAAACCGGACGCGGTGGTCGCGCCCGAGGCCCACTTCGCGGGGCACGGCGAGTGGGCTGACCCCGAGGGGGCACTGATGGTCGTCGAGGTGACCTCGTACGACTCGGACACCGACCGGCGGGACCGGCACGAGAAGCCGGCCGCCTACGGGCGGTGCGGGATCCCGCTGTACCTCCTGATCGACCGGGACTCCTGCACGGTGACGGTGCACAGCGGACCGGACCGGACCGTCGGCGGCTATCGCGACCGGCACACGACGAAGTTCGGCGAGACCGTGCGGCTTCCCGATCCGATCGGCATCGAACTCGACACCGAGGTCCTGGAGAACTACGTGCGCTGAACGGAAAGGGTCCCGGCCGTGGGGCGGACGGGACCCTTCTGCCGTACGGCTACTACGCCAGCAGGGCCGGGATCGTGGCCTCGTGGGTCTCGCGGAGTTCTGCCAGGGGGAGGGAGAACTCGCCCTGGACGTCGACCTCGTCGCCGTCGACCACGCCGATGCGGGTGACCGGGAGGCCGCGCGCGCCGCACATGTCGTTGAAGCGGAGCTCCTCCGAGCGGGGCACGGCGACGACCGCGCGGCCCGCCGACTCCGAGAAGAGGAAGGTGAAGGCGTCCAGGCCGTCCGGGACGACCAGGCGGGCGCCCTTCCCGCCGAGCAGCGCCGACTCGACGACCGCCTGGATCAGACCGCCGTCGGACAGGTCGTGCGCGGAGTCGATCATGCCGTCGCGGGAGGCGGAGATCAGGATCTCGGCCAGCAGCCGCTCGCGCTCCAGGTCGACCTTCGGGGGCAGTCCGCCGAGGTGGTCGTGGACGACCTGGGACCAGGCCGAGCCGCCGAACTCCTCGCGGGTGTCACCGAGGAGGTACAGCAGCTGCCCCTCCTCCTGGAAGGCGACCGGGGTGCGGCGGGCCACGTCGTCGATGACGCCGAGGACGGCCACGACCGGGGTCGGGTGGATGGCGACCTCGCCCGTCTGGTTGTAGAGGGAGACGTTGCCGCCGGTGACCGGGGTGCCGAGCTGCTGGCAGGCGTCCGCCAGACCGCGGATGGCCTCCGCGAACTGCCACATGACCGCCGGGTCCTCGGGCGAGCCGAAGTTCAGGCAGTCGGAGACGGCCAGCGGCTTCGCGCCGGTGGTGGCGACGTTGCGGTACGCCTCGGCGAGGGCGAGCTGGGCGCCGTGGTACGGGTCGAGCTTGGCGTACCGGCCGTTGCCGTCCGTGGCGATGGCGACGCCGAGGCCGCTCTCCTCGTCGATCCGGATCATGCCGGAGTCCTCGGGCTGGGCGAGGACGGTGTTGCCCTGCACGAAGTGGTCGTACTGCGAGGTGATCCACTTCTTGGACGCCTGGTTGGGCGAGCCGACCAGCTTCAGGACCTGCGCGCGCAGCTCCTCGGCGCTCGTGGGCCGCGGCAGCTTGTTCGCGTCGTCCGCCTGGAGCTCGTCCTGCCAGGACGGGCGGGCGTAGGGGCGCTCGTAGACCGGGCCGTCGTGCGCGACCGTGCGCGGGTCGACGTCGACGATCTTGCCGCCGTGCCAGAAGATCTCCAGCCGGTCGCCGTCGGTGACCTCACCGATGACGGTGGCGATGACGTCCCACTTCTCGCAGATCTCCAGGAACCGGTCGACCTTCTCCGGCTCGACGACCGCGCACATCCTTTCCTGCGACTCGCTCATGAGGATTTCCTCGGGCGAGAGCGTGGAGTCGCGCAGCGGGACGTCGTCGAGGGTGACGCGCATGCCGCCGGAGCCGTTGGAGGCCAGTTCCGAGGTGGCGCAGGACAGGCCCGCCGCGCCGAGGTCCTGGATGCCGACGACGAGCTTCTCGGCGAACGCCTCCAGGGTGCACTCGATGAGGAGCTTCTCCTGGAAGGGGTCGCCGACCTGCACCGCGGGGCGCTTGGACGGCTTGGCGTCGTCGAAGGTCTCGGAGGCCAGGATGGAGGCGCCGCCGATGCCGTCGCCGCCGGTGCGGGCCCCGTAGAGGATGACCTTGTTGCCGGCGCCGGACGCCTTGGCGAGGTGGATGTCCTCGTGCCGCATGACGCCGATGGCACCGGCGTTGACCAGCGGGTTGCCCTGGTAGCAGGAGTCGAAGACGACCTCGCCGCCGATGTTGGGCAGGCCCAGGCAGTTGCCGTAGCCGCCGATGCCGGCGACGACGCCCGGGAGGACACGCTTGGTGTCGGGGTGGTCGGCCGCACCGAAGCGCAGCGGGTCCACCACCGCGACCGGGCGGGCGCCCATCGCGATGATGTCGCGCACGATGCCGCCGACGCCCGTGGCCGCGCCCTGGTAGGGCTCCACGTACGAGGGGTGGTTGTGCGACTCGACCTTGAAGGTGACCGCGTAGCCCTGGCCGACGTCGACGACACCGGCGTTCTCGCCGATGCCGACGAGGAGGGCGTCCGACTGCGGGGCCTTCTCGCCGAACTGGCGCAGGTGCACCTTCGACGACTTGTAGGAGCAGTGCTCGGACCACATGACGGAGTACATGGCGAGCTCGGCACCGGTGGGCCGGCGGCCGAGGATCTCGACCACGCGCTCGTACTCGTCCTTCTTCAGGCCGAGTTCGGCCCAGGGCAGCTCGACGTCGGGGGTCGCGGCCGCGTGCTCGACCGTGTCCAGAGGCGTCCGGCTCATGCGTTGACCAGCTTCTTGAGGATCGAGGTGAAGAAGGGGAGGCCGTCGGTGCGGCCGGTGCCGATGAGCGGCTCCACGGCGTGCTCGGGGTGCGGCATCAGGCCCACGACGTTGCCGGCCTCGTTGGTGATGCCGGCGATGTCGTTCAGCGAGCCGTTCGGGTTGAAGCCCAGATAGCGGAACGCGACCCGGCCCTCCGCCTCCAGCTTGTCCAGCGTGTACTGGTCGGCGACGTAGCGGCCGTCCATGTTCTTCAGCGGGATGTGGATCTCCTGGCCCGCCTCGTAGTCGCTGGTCCAGGCCGTGTCCGCGTTCTCCACCCGCAGCTTCTGGTCGCGGCAGATGAAGTGCAGGTGGTCGTTGCCGAGCATGCCGCCGGGCAGCAGGTGGGCCTCGGTGAGGACCTGGAAGCCGTTGCAGATGCCGAGGACCGGCAGACCGGCCTTCGCCTGCTCGATGAGGGTCTCCATCACCGGCGAGAAGCGGGAGATGGCTCCGGCGCGCAGATAGTCGCCGTAGGAGAAACCGCCGGGCAGCACCACGGCGTCGACCTGGTGGAGATCCTTGTCCTTGTGCCAGAGAGCGACCGGTTCGGCACCCGCGAGGCGGATCGCGCGCTGGGTGTCCCGGTCGTCGAGACTCCCCGGGAAAGTGACGACGCCAATACGAGCGGTCACTTCGCGGCCTCCGCGACTTCCTCCACCTTGACGGTGAAGTCCTCGATCACGGTGTTGGCGAGGAAGGATTCCGCAAGATCATGGATGCGGGCGAGCACGGCCTCGTCGACCGGTCCGTCAACTTCCAGTTCGAATCGCTTTCCCTGACGTACGTCCGAGATGCCTTCGAAACCCAGTCGCGGCAGTGCGCGCTGCACCGCCTGGCCCTGGGGGTCGAGGATCTCCGGCTTGAGCATGACGTCGACTACGACGCGTGCCACTGGCACTCCCGGTGTGTGGTGCTGAGCAGGTTCCTTCAGACTACCCGTACAAAATTTCTACGCGAGTAGAGTTGTAGGAAACTACGTGACGGCAGTCACGATCCGGTATCGGAGGGGGGCGTTCGGGAAAAGTTCCGGGAAAGATCCTCGATCAGTTCGGGATACGTATTGCCTTCGGACACGCGGAGAGATTTAGTCGGGCTTCACATTGCAATGCCGGGCACTGTACAAATGAATTGGCAATAGCCGATACTCGGCACGTCATCGCAGATGAGCTGTATGAGGTGCCATCCGAAGGGACCGATATTCGTGGCGCAGAAGGTCGTGGTCACCCTCTTTGACGACATCGACGGCTCGGAAGCGGCGGAAACGATCGCCTTCGGACTCGACGGCAAGTCGTACGAGATCGACCTGAACCAAGCGAATGCCGAGAAACTGCGTAAGGCGCTCGAGCCGTACGTGGAGGCCGGCCGCAAGCGGTCGCGCTCCGGCAAGGCCTACCGGCAGACCGAGGTCGCCCCGGACCCGGCGGCCGTACGGGCCTGGGCCCAGGCCAACAAGATGGACGTACCGGCCCGCGGCCGGATCCCCAAGAAGGTCTACGAGGCGTTCGCCGCGGCGCAGTGACGGCCCCCCGGCGGGCTCCGTCCTCAGGGTGCGTCAGCGGGCCCTGAGGACAACCGACTTGCGCTGCACCCCTCCCGATCAGCTAGAGTCTGGAGCACGCCGAGGGCGGGGACGGAAAATCCCGGCTCACGGAGTACATGCGGGTGTAGTTCAGTAGTAGAACATCCCCCTTCCAGGGGGAAGGCGCAGCGTGCAATTCCTGTCACCCGCTCTGCACCGCCGTACCGGGCATCCTTCTGGATCAGGTAGGCTGGTGCTCGCGCCGATCGGTGAGAGCCGGTCGGAGGCAATGCGGACGTAGCTCAGTTGGTAGAGCGCAACCTTGCCAAGGTTGAGGTCGCGAGTTCGAGCCTCGTCGTCCGCTCGGGAATGAGACCCCGGTCCAAGTGACCGGGGTCTTTTCGTGTTTCCCACCGATCTCCCCGACTCCCTTCTGACATTTGTCATGTGCGCCGGTGACACCCCGCACTGCCCCGCCGCCCGGAACACCGGGAGGCTGAGGGCATGGACAGGAACGAACACGAACACGTGATTGAGGTCACCGACCTGCGGCGTGTGTACGGGGGCGGGTTCGAGGCGGTGCGCGGCATCGGCTTCTCGGTGGCGCGCGGCGAGGTCTTCGCCCTGCTCGGCACCAACGGCGCGGGCAAGACCTCCACCGTCGAACTGCTGGAGGGCCTCGCCCGGCCGGCCTCCGGAACCGTCCGGGTGCTCGGGCACGACCCGTTCGCCGAGCGGGACGCCGTCCGGCCGCGCACCGGCGTGATGCTCCAGGAGGGCGGTTTCCCCTCCGAGCTGACCGTCGCGGAGACCGCCCGGATGTGGGCGGGCTGCGTGAGCGGGGCGCGCCCCGAGGGCGAGGTGCTGGAGCGGGTCGGGCTCGGCTCGAAGACCCGGGTGCGGGTCAAGCAGCTGTCCGGCGGCGAGCGGCGGCGCCTGGACCTGGCGCTCGCGCTGCTCGGCGACCCCGAGGTGCTGTTCCTCGACGAGCCGACGACCGGCCTGGACGCCGAGGGACGGCGGGAGACCTGGGCGCTGGTGCGGGAACTGCGCGACGCCGGTACGACGGTGCTGCTCACCACGCACTACCTGGAGGAGGCCGAGGACCTCGCCGACCGGCTGGCCATCCTGCACGAGGGACGCATCGCCGCCGCCGGCACCCCGGCCGAGGTGACCGCGGCCCAGCCCTCCCGGATCTCCTTCGAACTGCCCGAGAACCACTTCCTGGGCGACCTGCCCCCGCTGGCCGAACTGGGGATCACGGGCCACGAGGTCGAGGGCCGGACCGTACGGCTGCGCACCCACGAACTCCAGCGGTCCGCCACCGAACTGCTGACCTGGGCCGCGCGGGCCGGGGTCGAACTGCGGCGGCTGGACGTGCGGTCGGCCTCGCTGGAGGAGGCGTTCCTGGGCATCGCGCGGGAGGCGTCCGAGAGCACGCCCGAGACGAAGGAGTACGCGGCATGAGCGGCACCGTCACCACCACCCCGGCCGGCCGGCTGAAGGCACTGGCCCGCGCCGAGCTGACCCTGCTGGGCCGGACCCGGGGCACCCTCTTCGCCGCGCTGTTCGTCCCTCTGGTCCTCCCGCTCAGCGTGTGGTCGGCGACCAAGGACATGGACCTCGACGAGTACGGCCTCTCCGCCGGGACCGTCGTCCTGCCCGCCGCCGTCGGCTTCTCCCTGCTCTTCGCGGTGTACGGCGCGCTGGTGGGCGTGTTCACCGCCCGGCGCGAGGAACTCGTGCTGAAGCGGCTGCGCACCGGTGAGCTGCGGGACAACGAGATCCTCGTCGGCTCCTCCCTGCCCGCCGTCGCCACCGGGCTCGCCCAGTCGCTGCTGCTGGTGGTGGGCTGCACGCTCGTCCTCGACATCCCCGCGCCCCGCGCGCCCCATCTCGCCGTGCTGGCCGTGCTCGTGGGCCTGGTGCTGTGCGCCGCGCTCGCCGCGCTCACCTCGGCGTTCACCCGGACCACCGAGAGCGCCCAGGTCACCTCGCTGCCGCTGCTGCTGGTCTCGATGCTCGGCTCCGGCATGACCTTCCCGCTGGAGATGCTGCCCGACAAGGCGGCCTCGGTGTGCGAACTGCTGCCGCTCACCCCGGTGATCACGCTGATCCGCGGCGGCTGGACCGGCGACCTGGCACTGTCCGAGACGGCCGGACCGGTGCTGATCGCGCTGGCCTGGACCGCGCTGGCCGTGTTTGCTGTACGCCGGTGGTTCCGCTGGGAACCGCGACGCTGAGGCGGGAAGAAAACGGACGAACCAGGCGCTGAAGCGCCGGAAGAACCGGGATGAAGAGGGAGGCGCGCGTGTCCGGGGGATGGTGGCGGCGCAAGAGCACACCGGCGAAGGTCGAGACGTACACGCGCTGGTCGTTCCACTTCTTCGGGGTGGCCGAGATCTTCTCCATCGGGGTGGCCGCCCTCAACCAGGGCGGCACGCTGATCGGGGGCTGGCTGCTGGTCGCCGTGTGCGGCCACTCGGCGCTCACCATGTTGACCGCCTCGCGGGCGCTGGACTGGACGCGCGGGCGGCGCGAGCAGCCGGTGCGGCTGATGTGGACGCTCGCCGTGATCACCGCGGTGATCGCGGTGGCGGCGCTGGCGCTCGTCGAGCACGGGCCCGGCGGCAAGGACGTCGAGACCGCGGCGGGCACCGTCTTCGGCGGGGTGACCGCCTTCGGGGCGGGCACGCTGGCGCTCGGGGTGCGGGAACGCCGCCGGATGCTCGCCGTCGTGGGCGGTTTCGCCGCGGGCGCCGCGGCCGTCACCTGGCCGCTGGGGCTGCCCGCGGCCGCCTCCCTGGCCACCGGTCTCGTGGTGCTGCTCGGCGGCGGATTCATCGCCTTCACCTCCGCGTTCTCCGTCTGGCTGCTCAACGCGGTCTACGAACTCGACGAGGCGCGCGAGACGCGGGCGCGGCTCGCCGTCGCCGAGGAACGGCTGCGCTTCGGCCGGGACCTGCACGACGTGATGGGCCGGAACCTGGCCGTGATCGCGCTCAAGAGTGAGCTGGCCGTCCAGCTCGCCCGGCGCGAGCGGCCCGAGGCGGTGGAGCAGATGATCGAGGTGCAGCGCATCGCACGGGAGTCGCAGCGCGAGGTGCGCGATGTCGTACGCGGCTACCGCGAGACCGACCTCGGGGTCGAACTCGCCGGTGCCAAGGGGGTGCTGACGGCCGCCGGGATCGACTGCGAGGTGAGCGCGCCGGTCGAGGGGCTGCCCGCGCAGGTGCAGTCGGCGCTCGGCTGGGTGGTCCGGGAGGCCACCACCAATGTGCTGCGGCACGGTGACGCCGAGCGGTGCGCGGTCTCGCTGCGGGTGCGGGAGGGGCGTGTGGTGCTGGTGGTGGAGAACAACGGGCTGACGGAGCACAACGGGATGGCCGAGGAGGCCGGCGCCGGTGCGCGCGCCCGGGAGTCCGAGGGGCCCGCGCGTGCCGTACGGGCGGCCCGGCTGCCCGCCGCCGCGGCGCGGCAGGAGGGTTCCGGGCTCGCCGGGCTGCGGGAGCGGCTGCTGGCGGTGGACGGGACCCTGCAAGCGGGTCCGGTCGAGGGAGGGGTGTTCCGGGTGGTGGCCGAGGTGCCGTTGACGGCGGTGGTGGCATGAGCGAGCGGGTACGGGTCCTGCTCGCCGACGACGAGCATCTGATCCGGGGCGCGCTGGCCGCGCTGCTCTCGCTGGAGGACGACCTGGTGGTCGTCGCCGAGGCGGCGACGGGACCGGAGGCGCTGGCGATGGCCCGCGCGCACGAACCCGACGTGGCCGTGCTGGATCTCCAGATGCCCGGCGCCGACGGTGTGAAGGTGGCCACATCGCTGCGGACGGAACTGCCGTCCTGCCAGGTCATGATCGTGACCAGTCACGGCCGCCCGGGACACCTCAAGCGGGCGCTTGCGGCGGGTGTGCGCGGGTTCGTCCCGAAGACCGTCAGCGCCCAGCGGCTCGCGGAGATCATCCGCACCGTCCGCGCCGGAAACCGCTACGTGGACCCGGAGTTGGCCGCCGACGCGATCTCCGCCGGGGACTCCCCGCTGACCGCGCGGGAGGCCGAGGTGCTGGAACTCGCGGCCGACGGGGCGCCCGTCGCGGAGATCGCGGAGCGGGCCGCGCTGTCCCAGGGGACCGTGCGGAACTATCTCTCCTCGGCCGTCTCCAAACTGGGGGCGGAGAACCGTCACGCCGCGGTGCGTCTCGCCCGG
The DNA here is from genome assembly GCF_040653275.1 of Streptomyces sp. NPDC048002. Lineage (NCBI taxonomy): Bacteria > Bacillati > Actinomycetota > Actinomycetes > Kitasatosporales > Streptomycetaceae > Streptomyces > Streptomyces sp. NPDC048002. The sequence goes on from NZ_JBEZNL010000008.1 coordinate 56,058, forward strand.
GAGCGAGGTTGGGTATAGTGGTTCTCGCGCCACGGCGCATGCGAACGTAGCTCAGTTGGTAGAGCGCAACCTTGCCAAGGTTGAGGTCGCGAGTTCGAACCTCGTCGTTCGCTCTGAATGAGCCCCCCGGTCATCGACCGGGGGGTTTCTTCGTTCCCTACTTCCAGCCCGTGCCCGTCAGACGCTCGTACGCCTCCACGTACTTGGCGCGGGTGGCGTCCACCACCCGCTGCGGCAGCGCCGGCGGGGGCTGCTCGCTCCCGCGGTCCCAGCCGGACTCCGGCGAGGTGAGCCAGTCGCGCACGAACTGCTTGTCGTACGAGGGCTGCGCGCGGCCCGGCTGCCAGCCGTCGACCGGCCAGAAGCGGGAGGAGTCCGGGGTGAGGACCTCGTCGGCGATGACGAGGGTGTCGTCCTCGAAGCCGAACTCGAACTTGGTGTCCGCGAGGATGATGCCGCGTTCCCTGGCAATGTCCCGGGCCCGGGAGTAGACGGCGAGGGTGGCCTCGCGCAGTTCGGCGGCGACGGCCTCGCCTACCTGACGGGCCGCCTCCTCGAAGGAGACGTTCTCGTCGTGCTCGCCGACGGCGGCCTTGGTGGCCGGGGTGAAGATCGGGGCGGGCAGTTCACTGCCGTCGACCAGGCCCTCGGGGAGGGCGAGACCGCAGACCGTGCGGGAGTCGTTGTACTCCAGCAGGCCCGAGCCGGTGAGGTAGCCGCGGGCCACACACTCCACCGGGACCATCCGCAGCGACTTGCAGACCAGGGTGCGGCCCGCCCAGTCGGCCGGGGCGCCCGCCGGCAGCTCGGCGCTCAGCACGTGGTTGGGGACCAGGTCGGCGAGCTGGTCGAACCACCACAGGGAGAGCTGGGTGAGGACGCGGCCCTTGTCGGGGATCTCGGTCGGGAGCACCCAGTCGTACGCCGACATACGGTCACTGGCGACCATCACGAGGTCGCCCGCCTCGTCCCGGTAGAGGTCGCGCACCTTGCCGGTGTGCAGGTGCACCAGGCCCGGAACCTGGATCGGCTCGGGCTTTTCTACGAATCCGGACACGGTTCCTCCCCGTGGTTCTGTCCAACGGGTCGATTGTCCCGTATTCAGCGGCTGACCTCGGACTCGGGGTCTCTTCGGCGGTCTGCTCGGGGTCGGCTCGGGGTCTGCTCGGGGTCCGCTCGGTGGGTTCAGTCCCGCTTGCAGATGCGGTCCAGGAGGTTAGCCGTGGCGCGCTGGACGCGGGTGTCGACATGGCCGGGGCGGTCCAGGGCCGGGGACCAGGCGAAGGTGCCGGAGGCGAAGACCAGCGCGCCCGAGGGGGCCCGGTAGAGGGACGTCTCCTGGTGGCGGGCGGCTCCGTCGGCGTCGGTGTACGGGGAGTGGGCCAGCAGGATCCGCTCGTCGTGCTCGGGCAGGGCCGTGCGCGGGAAGTAGCGGTCGGCCTCGCCCGCGACCAGGCCGGTCAGTTCGTCGCCGTCCTGGGCGCCGGTGGCGTCCCACAGCCAGTGGTCGGCGTTGCGGACGATCAGGGGGTGCGGCTCGGGGACCCGGCCCGCGTACTGGATGCCGATCAGCTGCTGCTCGGGGCGGTCGATCTCGCGCCACAGGACCGGCCTGCCGGGGCCCCGGCGTTTGCGGCAGGTCAGCAGACGGTCCGGGACGCCGGACGGGGAGGGGCCCAACTCGACCTGCCAGTAGAGGGTGTTGGCGGAGAGGAAGACCAGCGAGGTGCCGTTTTCCCGGGCCAGTTCCGCGGTGCGGCGCATGTGCGGCGACCAGTACTCGTCGTGGCCGGGGAAGACCAGGCCGCGGTAGCGGGTGGGGTCGATGTGGCCCGCGTGCAGGTCGCGGGCGTCGGCGTAGGCGAGGTCGTAGCCGTAGCGCTCGGCGAAGCGGATGAAGTCGTAGGCGTGGCCCACGTGCAGGGGCAGGCCCGCGCCCGCGTACGGGCGGTCGAAGGAGACGGTGGTCGCGGCGTCGGCCTCGCCCAGCAGCCGGCCGTCGTCGTCCCAGGCGTGGTAGAGGCTGGCGCCGATCCGGCCGTCCTCCGGGTACAGGTTGTACGCCTGCCAGGTGATGTCGGGCAGGAGCAGCAGCAGGTCGGCGGGGTGGTTGTCGCGGACGGTGAACGGGATGTGGGAGCGGTAGCCGTCGACGGTGGTCAGCACCGCCACGTACGCGCCGATGCTCCAGGACGACGGGATCTGCAGGCGCCAGGAGAGCCACCAGTGGTGGCAGGAGACCGTACGGTCGGCGGTCAGCGGCGGGGGCTGGACGATGCCGGAGAGCCGCGGGCTGGTGGTGATCTTCGCGGCGCCGTCCCCGCCGTAGTGGCCGATCCGGTAGATGTCGACGCTGAACTCCTGCGGCGGGTCGACGGTGACGTGGAAGTCGACGGCCTGGCCGGGCATGACCGCGCCGGTGGAGATGAAGCCCTTGATCTGGCGGTTGACGTCGTCGGCCGAGCGGGGGCCCTCGGTCGGGCGGCTGCTCCTGCGCGGTCCGGGTACACGGTGTCCGGACCGGGGCGGGGCCGCGTCCTGGGCGGTGTCCGCGGCGTCCACGTACCAGGGGACGACCTGGCCCGTGTCGCCGAAGTAGGTCTCGGTACCGCGCAGCCAGGGGACGGGGCCCTGGCCGAAGGGGTCTGTGACGCCGTGCGCGAGTGCCCCCGACTCCCAACGGCGGATCCGCTCCGATCCCATGGTCGCTCCCCTCCTCCGCGCCTATGTCGCCTGCCCTTGCCAGGTGCGCGATCGGTCCCAGCACATCACATTGCGCACGCATGCTGTCACTACTCGTTGCGAATTGGCCGAAAGAGGAATAACAGATTCCGGTAGTACCGGTTCCGGTCCGACGGCGGTCGGCTTCCGGTGCGGTCAGACGAGGCGTACGGGCTTCTCGGGACGTATGCCGGATTCGACCAGCCATGCCTTCAGGGGGGCGGGGTCGCCGTCCTCGACGAGGCTGTGGACGCGGGGCGTGAGGTCGACGGCGCGCTCTCCGTTGACCAGGAGGGTGGGGCCGTCGAGCCAGTCCAGGCCGGGGGCGCCTCCCGCGGTGTCCATCGCGGCGCAGCAGACCATCGCGGTGACGTGGTCGGTGAGGAGTTCGCGGGCGGAGCGCGGGGGCTGGAGCGGGAAGAGCGGGAGGGTGCCGTCGTCCCAGAGGGGGGTGTCCTGGGCGGCCGGGGCGGTGGGGCCGTCCGGGGCGGCGGCCTCCTCGCGGGCGAGTTCAGCGGTGAGGACCGCGGCGAGGGCGGCGGAGCGCTCGTTCTCCGGCTCGTCGGGGTCGGCGTCGGCGTCGGTGTCGGCCTCGCTGTCGAGGGCGAGGTCGGTGTATGCGGCGGGGTCCGTGGCGGCGTCCGTGGCAGGGTCCGCACCGGTCACGGCGTCGGCGCGGGTTGCGTCCGCCGTGGGCTCGTCGTCAGCCGCGGGGGTGCGGTCCGTCGCGGAGCCCGCCGCCGTCGCGGAGCCCGCCGCCGTCGCGGAGCCCGCCGTCGTCGCGGAGCCCGCCGTCGTCGCGGAGGCCTGCGGCGTCGCGGAGGTCTGCGGCGTCGACAGGTGGTCCAGGACGCGGGCCAGGGTCGGGCCGTCGGACTGCGGGGCGGCGGGGCGGACGCCCAGGGAGTCCAGGACGCGATGGAGGCGGGCCGCGTCGGTGCGCCATTTCCGGTCCACGACCTCTTCCGGGTACTCCTGCCAGTCCACCGGCGACCAGTCGGGCCCCGACTCGGCCGGGCCTCCGTGGAAGAGGCGCGCGGCGAGCAGGGAGGCGGCCGCGTCCACCGCGCCCGGCTCCTCCAGGAGGTCGCACGCCGGGCGTTCGCCCAGGCGGGAGGCGAAGCCCTCGGCCAGCCGGTCGCGCCGGGACAGCTCCGTCAGGGCAGCCACCACGCCCGCGTCCAGCCGGGACGGCCAACGGCCCATCCGCCAGGCCGGCAGCGCGACCCGGGTCAGCAGCCGGTCCCAGCCCGCGTAGGCCAGACCCACCTGTTCCTGGGCGACGATGCGCAGCCCGTAGTCCACGGCCTGGGCCCGCTCGGCCGCCGCCGCGGCCACTCCGCGCTCCATCTGCGCCGCGTGCTCCCGACAGCTGCGCAGCAGCAGACGGGCCACCCGGCCGACGCCGGACAGCAGCGCCCGGGACAGCGGTCCGCGGTGCGGGGCCGCGGCGACCGCCACCGCCGCGTCCAGCCCCCGTACGAAGCGGCGGGCCGCGGCTATGTCGGGGTGGGCGGAGGGGCCGGTGCCCGCGACCACCGGGGCGAGGACGGCCCGGAGTTCGCCGACCCGCATCCACCACAGGAACGGGGAGCCGATGACCAGGACCGGGGCCGCGGTGGCCCGGCGGTGCGCGCCGCGCAGCCCGCCGGTGAGTTCGTCGCCCGTGTCCGGCGGGGGCGGGCCGAGGGCCGGGTGGGTCCGGTCCTCCAGCCAGCTGTCGCAGTCCGGGGTGAGCGCTATCGCGGACGGAGCGGGCACGTCGAGCCGGTCGGCGAGGTCACGGACCATCCGGTACAGATCGGGGGCCGAGTCCTCGGGGATCGCGACCGTGGGACTGAGCGCGGGCCGGGCCCGGGCGACGACCAGCGCGACCACGCCTGCGGCCAGCAGCACGAGCACGGCGACACAGCCCACCACCCAGCGGGCGGCGTCCCAGCCGGAGCCCACGAGGTGGCCGGTGGAACCGCCGGCCAGCAGCACCACGGCGAACGCGGCGGGCAGCAGGGCGACGGCCACCGCCCGGCCGCGGATCCGCAGGACCGCCAGCGCCCGGGAGCGCGCGCCCTGCGCGCCCGCCTCCACACCGATACCGGTCACGACCGAACTCACCCCCTCCCCGATGCGCGTGCCGTCACGGCTGCGCTGCCTGTCCCACCTGTCCTGGTGTTGGTCACTCCCCCACTGTGGCACCCGGCGCTGACATCGCAATGCCGGTGGGCCAAGTGCCGGAACGCTTGCGCCGCACCATAGTTGGGGCTCGGGCGCCCGTCAGCCGGATGGGGGATCGGTCACTCGATGGAATGGCCTTGGGGAAAGGTGGATGACGGACCGCAAGCATCAGGCCCCGAATCCTGAGACGGATCCGGGGCCTGCGGGGTTCATCCGGGGCTTGCGGGGTTCATCGGAGGGACCGCGCCCGGTCTACTCGGCCGCCACCTTCGCCGCGATGTCCGTGCGGTGCTGCGAGCCGTCGAGGCCGATCCGGGCGACCGCGCGGTAGGCGCGCTCGCGGGCCTGCGCCAGGTCTCCGCCGGTCGCGGTGACCGACAGGACGCGACCGCCGGCGCTGACCACGGCGTCGCCGTCCGTCCGGGTGCCGGCGTGCAGGACGTACGCGTGTGGGGCGTCCTCGGCTGCGACCTCGTCCAGACCGGTGATCGGGTCGCCGGTGCGCGGGGTGCCGGGGTAGTTGTGGGAGGCGACGACCACGGTGACGGCGGCGTCGGCGCTCCAGCGCAGCGGTTCCAGGTCGGCGAGGTCGCCCTTGGCGGCGGCGAGCAGGACTCCGGCGAGCGGGGTCTTCAGGCGGGCCAGCACGACCTGCGTCTCGGGGTCGCCGAAGCGGGCGTTGAACTCGATCACGCGGACACCGCGGGAGGTGATGGCCAGGCCCGCGTAGAGCAGCCCCGAGAAGGGCGTGCCGCGGCGGCGCATCTCGTCGACGGTGGGCTGGAGGACGGTCTCCATGACCTCCTCGACCAGCTTCGGATCGGCCCAGGGCAGCGGGGAGTAGGCGCCCATGCCGCCGGTGTTCGGGCCCTCGTCGTTGTCGAGGGCGCGCTTGAAGTCCTGGGCCGGCTGGAGGGGCAGGACCGTCTCGCCGTCGGTGATGGCGAAGAGGGAGACCTCGGGGCCGTCGAGGAACTCCTCGATGACCACGCGGTCGCAGGCGTTGGCGTGTGCCCGCGCGGCCTCCAGGTCGGCGGTGACGACGACGCCCTTGCCGGCGGCGAGGCCGTCGTCCTTGACGACGTAGGGGGCGCCGAAGGCGTCGAGGGCCTCGTCGACCTCCTCCGGCGTGGTGCAGACGTACGACCGTGCCGTGGGGACCTCGGCCCCCGCCATCACGTCCTTGGCGAAGGCCTTGGAGCCCTCGATCCGCGCGGCCTCCCCGGAGGGGCCGAAGACCGGGATGCCGGCCTCGCGCACGGCGTCGGCGACACCGGCGACCAGGGGCGCCTCCGGGCCGACCACGACCAGTTCGGCGCCGAGTTCCGTGGCCAGCGCGGTCACCGCGGCGCCGTCGAGGGCGTCGACCGGGTGCAGCTCGGCGACCTCCGCGATGCCGGCATTGCCGGGGGCGCAGTGCAGCGCGGTGACGTCGGGGTCGAGGGACAGGGAGCGGCACAGGGCGTGTTCGCGGGCGCCGCTGCCGATGACGAGGACCTTCACGGGGGTCAGCCTATCCGGAGCGGGCGCGGCGGGATTGTGCGGGCCGCCGAAGCGGCACGGGGGCCGGGGTTGTGGCTTCGCACAATCCTCGCGAGGGCGGCACGCTCACTCGTTGTTGAACTCCTCGACGACCGTCGCGCCCAGTTCCCGGACGATCAGGTCGTGGCCGGAGAGGGCCGATTCGTTCAGGTCCGGGTCGTCGTCCTCGGGGATGTCGTCCTCGGGGGCGACGGGAGCCGGGGGTTCCGGCGCGGAGTGCCGGGGTGCGGAGGCCGGAGCGGGGGCCGCCGCCGGGGCGGGCGGGGTGTACGCGGGGGCCGCCGAGGGGGCGGGCGCGGACGGGGCGGGGGCGGGACGGGCGGGCGCGGCCGGGGCGCCACCGCCGTAACCGCCGCCGTGGCCACCGGGGCCGCCGTAGCCCTGGGCGGGGGGCGCGGAGCCGCCGCCCGAGGGGTCGATGATCGCCTCGATCTTCCACTGGAGGTTGAACTGCTCGGCGAGAGCCTGCCGCAGCACGTCCTCGCTGCCGCTGCCCGAGAAGTTGTCCCGGGCGCCGGCGTTGACGAAGCCGATCTGGAGGGTGGTGCCGTCGAAGCCCGCGACCTGGGCGTTCTGGCTGAGCAGGATCCAGGTGAAGCGTCGGCGGTTCTTCACCGCCTCCAGGATGTTCGGCCAGAGCGTACGGGGATCGGGACCGCCGGCCGGTGCGGGTGCCGCGGGCTGCGGGGCCGGGGTGTGCGGCGCCGGGGTGTGCGGCGCCGGGGTGTGCGCGGGGGCGGCGGGCGCCGGGGGTGCGCTCGGCGCGGGCGCGGGACGCCCGCCGGTACCGGTGGGGGCCGCGGTGGGCCAGCCACCGGGGCGGCGGGCGGCGCCCGCTCCGGCCGAGGCAGCGGTGGGCCAGGCGCCGGGGGCGGCCTGGGCGGCCGGAGCCGGTTCGGGGGCCTGCGGAACCTGGGGAGCAGCCGGAGCCTGGGGCTGGGCGGGCGGCGGGGGCTCGGCGACCGGGGTGGCCTGGACGGGCTGGGCCGCCTGCACGGGCCGGCCCGTCGGGGCCGCCGCCCCGCCCCGGACCGCCGCGCGGGCCGCGGCCGCGCCGCCACCGGGCGCGACGGCGCCCGGGGCATCCTGAACGGGCCCCGGCCCCGGCCCCGGAACATGCGCCTCGGGACCGGGTACGTACCCCGCCGCGGGGGCGCCGCCGCCCCCGGAGAAGTTCACCCCGCGCTCCAGCCGGTCCAGCCGGGCCATCAGGGACCGCTCGTCCCCGTACGCGGCGGGCAGCAGCACGCGCGCGCAGATCAGTTCGAGCTGGAGCCGGGGCGAGGTCGCGCCCCGCATCTCGGTGAGCCCCTCGTTGACCAGGTCGGCGGCGCGGCTCAGCTCGGCGGCGCCGAAGGTGCCGGCCTGGGCCTGCATCCGTTCCAGGACGTCGGCGGGGGCGTCGATGAGCCCCTTCTCCACGGCGTCCGGCACCGCGGCGAGGATCACCAGGTCCCGCAACCGCTCCAGCAGGTCGGCGACGAAGCGGCGGGGGTCGTTGCCGCCCTCGATGATCCGGTCGACGACCTCGAAGGCGGCGGCGCCGTCACCGGTGGCGAACGCCTCGACGACGGAGTCGAGGAGCGAGCCGTCGGTGTAGCCGAGGAGGGAGGTGGCCATGGCATACGTCACGCCCTCCTCCCGTGCCCCGGCGAGGAGCTGGTCCATGACGGACATGGAGTCACGCACGGAACCGGCGCCCGCGCGCACGACGAGCGGCAGGACGCCGTCCTCGACCGGGATGGCCTCCTTCTGGCACACCTCGCCGAGGTAGTCCCGCAGGGTCCCGGGCGGGACGAGCCGGAAGGGGTAGTGGTGGGTCCGCGACCGGATGGTCCCGATGACCTTCTCGGGCTCGGTGGTGGCGAAGATGAACTTCAGATGCTCCGGGGGCTCCTCGACGACCTTGAGCAGCGCGTTGAAGCCCGCCGACGTGACCATGTGGGCCTCGTCGATGATGTAGATCTTGTACCGGCTGCTCGCGGGCCCGAAGAAGGCCTTCTCGCGCAGCTCACGGGCGTCGTCCACGCCACCGTGCGAGGCGGCGTCGATCTCGATCACGTCGATGGAGCCGGGGCCGTTGCGCGCGAGGTCCTGGCAGGACTGGCACTCGCCGCACGGGGTGGGCGTGGGCCCCTTCTCGCAGTTCAGGCAGCGCGCGAGGATCCGGGCACTGGTCGTCTTGCCGCAGCCGCGCGGACCGCTGAACAGGTACGCGTGATTGACCCGGTTGTTCCGCAGCGCCTGCTGCAGCGGGTCGGTGACATGCTCCTGCCCGATGACCTCGGCGAACGACTCCGGGCGATAGCGGCGGTACAGCGCGAGAGACGACACGCCTACGAGGTTATAGGCGCCCACTGACATCCCGGCCCACGGGAACGCAAGCGCCCCCCACGCACCCGCCAGAGCCGACCTACCCTTGCTGCCTTCCGGCCCTGGGGGAGTTCAGTCAGATAGCGCCGCGTGAGGGGCTCCGCACAGAGTACCCGACGTCAGGGGGTGGGAACGAGTTCGCGAGCACTCCCCTCGGTCATGTAATGTTCCGAGCGGAGGATTCGCCTAGAGGCCTAGGGCGCACGCTTGGAAAGCGTGTTGGGGGCAACCCCTCACGAGTTCGAATCTCGTATCCTCCGCCAGTGCCTCACCGGGCACGATGTCGAAGGGCCCCACCGTTCGCGGTGGGGCCCTTCGACGTTGAGGGTTGCAGTTGCCGCGATCAGGCGGCGACGGCTCCCTGCGGGAGAGGGCTGCCTGCAGCCCTCTCGCCAAGACGATCTGCATGCCTGAACCGTGGCTCCAGCACGTTCCACTTGTTGATCAGATAAGTGGGAGTTGGTTACGCTCAACCAATACGCTGTGTGACCACAAGGAACGTCTTGTGTGCAACTACCGGCGCAGGGGGGTGGGCTGTGCCTGACTCGATAGCCGTGCCGACGGGTGTCCAGCCAATTCGCCGGGAACCTCGGCGGCGCCAGCTGGATTCTGTGCATCCCCTCCAGCATGGACGGCCCCATGACGGCATGGTGGGACACGTGGTCGAAGGCGAGGAAAAAGGAACACAGCCTCGTCATCCAGCTCTGGGACGAGACCGCCCTCCGGAAGAAGCTGCTTAGCCCCGAGGGCGACGCTGAGGTGGCGGCGCTCAGTACCCCCCTACGGGCTGATCGACGACGAGACCACTACAGACGAAGGCAGCCCCGAATAACCTCCTCACCCCCTCGGGGGCGGGACCCGTAGGGGGTACAGCCCAAGTCGGCCCGAATGCAGACGCATTCGGGCCGACAGCCACGCTGATGTAGTGCGCGGCGCTCAGACCGCCGCCGAGTGAGGATCTCCTTGAACGAGAGTTCGGGCGGCACCTCGGGCAGCGGCCAGAGGAGCCCACCGATCTTGTCGGCCGTGAAAGCGTGTTGGGGACAACCACTCGCGAGTTCGCATCTCGTATCCTCCTCCGCCGCCTGACTAGGCGAAACGAAGATCCGAGCCGCGATCGCGGCTCGGATCTTCGTCGTGCGCTGGTTGCAGTTTTGGTTGCATTTATATCCCGTCATCCCTTCGGCGCCCCCGGAACTGCTCCATCCTTGGCCTTGGCGCCGAAGCAGCTTCGGCTCGCCTGTGACGTTTCCTGTCTGTCGAGGTGCACCCTTATGAAGTCCCGATCGACGCTTGCGGCTTGGCTGAGCGGACTCGACGGTTCCCGCCTGGCACGCGTACTCGCCATGCGGAAGGACGCAGCCTCCTCGCCGGAACCACGCTCGCTGGGAGAACTGGCGGACCGTCTCCAACGTCCGGGGTCCGTGGCGCTCGTCCTGCCGCGCCTCACGCTGCCGTGCTTGCAGGCCGCCGAGGCGCTGGCGGCCTTGGGAGCACGAGCGACCCGCGACAGCCTCGCGGAGTTGCTCGGCTCGGCCTCCCCTGCGGCGGTGCACGCCCTGGACGCGACCCTGGAGGCGCTGTCGGATCGGGCGCTCGTGTGGCACGACGGCAACGAGGCACTCCGCATGTCCACGCCCTTGCGGCAGGCGTGGAGCACGCCCCTGGGACTTGACGCCCCGCTGGAAGAGCTGCTGGCCGGCACCACATCGGAGGAACTGCGCGGCATGCTGGCGGTCCTGGGTGTCAAGCCGCCCGGCACCAAGCAGCAACGACTCGCGGCTCTGGTGGAGCACCACAGTGACGCGGAACGGGTCGCCGCGTTGGTGGCGGACGCACCGGCGGCCACACGGAAGTTGCTTGAGCAGAGCACCAGGTCCACGCCGCGTCAGCCACTGTTCGTCGTGTTCGGGGCTCTTGGCCGCGACCTCCAACCAGGCGCCCGCTGGGCACTCGACCGCGGGCTTCTGCTCCAGGACCGTCACCAGTACGGGCCCGTCCGGATGCCGCTCGAGGTGGCCTTGGCCCTGCGGGGCCCCGATTGGCATGCTCCGTTCGAACCTCTGCCGCCCGTCACTCAGTTGGTGCCCATCACCTCCTCGGAGGTGGAGCGGGAGGCCGCGGTGTCCGCCACCGCGTTCGCGGCCCATGCCGCCTCCGTCCTCTCGGCGTGCGCGACCGCTCCACCTACCCGGCTGAAGTCGGGCGGGATCGGCGCGCGTGAACTGGCCCGGCTCAGCAAGGCAGCCCAAGCGGACGACGCCGTCGTGCGCCTCGCCCTGGAGACCGCGTACGCCGCCGGGCTGCTGGCCCGCGACGGCGATCGCGTACCTCCCACCGAGGCGTACGACGCCTGGGCCGAACAGGAGCCCGCAGAACAACTCGCCGTACTGCTCCGGGCATGGCGGGACCTGCCACTCACCCCCACCCGGGCGCGCGACGAAGACAACAAGGCGCTTCCCGCGCTCGCCGGTGCACCTGACTGTGGCGGCTGCCTGCAAGCCCGCCACGGGCTGCTCACCGCGGCGGCGGGGCTCCCTGCAGGACACGGTGTGAAGGTTGCCTCGGAGCTGGGGCCGCTCGTGGCCTGGCACCGTCCGCTCGCCGACGACGCCTCTCCCGAGGACACGGCACCGTTCAGCACCGTGATCCGCGAAGGCGAACTGCTGGGTGTGCTGGCACGGGGTGCCCTGTCCCCGCTCGGTGCCCACCTGGCGGCCCACGCCGACGAGGAGCTCGACATCACGGCCCGGCGGCTGCTGCCTCCCGCGACCACGACGGCCCGGATCGGCGCCGACCTCACCGCCATCGTCACCGGCACCCCGTCCGCACGACTCGCGGCGCTGCTGGATTCGATGGCCGACCGGGAGACCAGTGGCACGGCGTCGGTTTGGCGCTTCAGTGCTGGCAGTATCCGCCGGGCCCTGGACTCCGGCCGCACCCCGGACGACATCACAGCCGACCTGGCAGCCGGCTCCGCCACAGCGCTGCCACAGCCTCTGACCTATCTCATCGCCGACACCGCACGAGGTCACGGGCGGGTGCGCATCGCCCCCGCGGCCTGTGTCATCCACGGCGACGAACCCGCGCTCCTGGCCGAACTCGCCGCCCACCGCGCGCTGTCCAAGCTCGCCCTGCGGCAGCTCGCCCCGACGGTCCTGGTCAGCGGCAGCTCACCCGCGACGGCTCTCGCCGCACTCCGTGCCGTGGGCTACGCCCCGGTCGCCGAGACCGCCGGGGGAACGGTACGCATCGAAAAGCGCCTGCCGCAGAGGGCCGCCGCTGCCGTCCCGCCCCCGCGAAGGAACGCCGGGCGGCGCGGCCCCCGGACCGCCGCAGCCCACGCCGCGGACATCCCCGCCGACGCCGGGATGGACGTCCTGGCGGACCGGCTGCTCAAGGCCCCGCCAACCGCACCGGAACCCGACCCGTTCGGCAGCGGGGTGCCTTTCGCGACGGACACCGAGGAGATCGTCGCCGGATACGCGAAGCACCTGTCGTACAGCGACATCCGCCAGGTCGCCCATGCCATCGACAACGGTGCGGCGATCACGGTCGAGTACATCGCCACCTCGGGCAACCGGACGGTACGCACTCTCAGTGACCTGGAGCTCGACCCGCCCTACCTCGACGCCTGGTGCCACCTGCGCGAGGCGGAACGCGTCTTCACTCTCTCCCGCATCCATGGCGTGATGCCTGCGTAGGACTCGGCGGCCAGGCCGGGTGCCCGAGGGTGCCACCCCGCAGGCGCCTCGCGAGATATACTTGGCCCCACATTTGATATCAGGGAGGCACTCGTGAGTCGGACGGTTATCGACCTGGACGACGACCTGGTCGCGGACGTGGCCAAAGCCCTGGGTACGAGCACCAAGAAGGAGACAGTCAACACCGCTCTTCGCGAGGTGCTGGAGAGTCGGCGTCGCGCCTTGGCTCTCGCCCGGCTGCGGGCCGCAGCCGGGGACGGCGCATTCGATCTGGAGCTGTTCGAGAACAAGGGGAACTACCGCCGGTGAACGCGGCCCAGTTCCTGATCGACACCAGCGCGCTCGCTCGGTTCATGCGCGAGGACGCCGAGCAGTACGGCTGGGACCAGGCGGCAGCCGCCGGGCTCATCGCCACCTGCCCGATCACCGAGCTCGAGTTCTTCTACAGCGCCCGATCGGCCGCCGACAGGGCGCGCGGCATCGAGGACATACGCCTGATCTTCGGCTGGGTTCCCGTCGACGACCGCGCCTACGACCGCGCCTGGCAGGTCCAGGAAGCACTCACCAAACAGGGAAAGCATCGCAGTGCGGGTGCGGTGGATCTCGTCGTCGCCGCGACGGCCGAGCTGCAAGGACTCACCCTCCTGCACCGCGACCACGACTTCGCCTGCATCGCGGCAGTGACCGGCCAGGCTCTCCAGTGGTACGGCCCGGAGAGCGGCAAATAGGCGGGCGACGGTTGCGGTTCTGATTGCATTCACCGGCGTACGCCACGGGTTCACGAGGCTCACCAGTCACCGCGTCCCCGCAGGTCAGAACACCCATGCCCCTCGCCGAACCCCCAGACGAACAGGTGGAAAGCGTGTTGGGGGCAACCCCTCACGAGTTCGAATCTCGTATCCTCCGCCAGTGCCTCACCGGGCACCAACGTCGAAGGGCCCCACTGTTCGCGGTGGGGCCCTTCGACGTTGTCCGGCTGCCACCCTCACCTGGGTGTGGAGTGGAGTTCGCGGATCAGTTGCGGGGTGAGGAGTTCGCCCGCGCGGTCGGCCAGGACCGCCATCTCGTAGCCGACCAGGCCGACGTCGCAGCCCTCCGCGGCGAGGACACCCAGGCAGCTTCCGTCGCGGACGCGGCCGACCATGAGGAAGCCGCCGAGCATTTCGATCATGACGAGCTTCATGCCGTGGAAGCCGTGTGCCGTCGCCGCGTTCTGGGCGAGGCTGGTGATGCCGGAGACGACGGCGGCCAGGTGGTCGGCCCGGTCGCGGTCGAGGCTGTCCGAGGCGGCCATGAGCAGGCCGTCGGACGACACGGCTACGGCGTCGGTCACGCCGTCGGTGGTACGGACGAACTCCGAGACGAGCCAGCCGAAGCTCTGGACGGCGGTGGTCATGGTCACGCTCCTTGGGGGGTTCTGGCCTCGGCGCGGGCGACACCTGCCCGGAAGCCGTTGAGCAGGGCGGAGACGGTGGGACCGGCGGCGGGCGGGGCCGGAACCGCGGGGGTCCCGTCGGTTCCCGGGGCCGCCGCGGGGGCGAGGAGGCGGCCGGGGAGGGTGAGCAGGGCGGACAGGCCGCCGCCGGGTGTGTCGAAGAGGTGGACCTGGGTGCCCTCGCCGAGCCGCCGGGCCAGGCGGCCCACGACCTGGTGCCCCAGGAATCGCGTGGGCGCGGCGGGCAGCGTCTCCTCGCCGGAGCCGGCCAGGAGCGCGCCCGCGCGTCGGCGGTCGGGCTCGGGCATGCCGACGCCGTGGTCGACGACGGCGAAGCAGTAGGCGCCGTCGTCGGGGTCGTGCCAGCCGTGCATCTCGACGGGCCGGTCCGGGGGCGAGAAGTTCAGCCCGTTCTCGACGAGTTCGGCGAGGAGGTGGACGACGTCCGCGACGGCGTACCCCCGCACCCGCACCGGCTCCACGGCCGCGACCAGGACCCTGCGGTACTGCTCCACCTCGGCGACCGCGGCCTGGGCGATCTCCAGGCCCTGCGCGGGGGCCGCGGTGGCCCTGGGCGGGTTCTGGCCGGCGAGGACCAGCAGGCTCTCGGCGTTGCGGCGCATCCGGGTGGCGAGGTGGTCGAGTTCGAAGAGTTCGGCGAGGGCCTGCGGGTCGAGTTCCTGCTGTTCCAGCCGGGTGATCAGGGCGAGTTGGCGGCGCACCAGGTTCTGGTTGCGGCGGCCGAGGTTGGCCAGGGACTCCGTGGTGTTGCGGCGCAGTGCGGCCTGCTGCGCGGCCAGTTGGAGCGCGGTGCGTTCCACCTGCCGCAAGGAGGAAGCGACCTCGGCGATCTCGGCGGCACCGCCCGGCGCGGGTATGTCGGGGGCGGCGGGGGCGGCGGCCGTGTTCGAGGCCGAGCCCAAGGGCGTGTCCGAGGGCAGCCGTGGGGCCGGGGTGTCCCCGACGGCCGTGGGCGCTCCGGGCCGCACGGCTGTTCCGAGCTGGGAGAGTGGTCCGGGCCGTGTGGGCTCTTCGGGGGACCGCTGGATGCGGGCGACGGCCTCGGGGAGGCGGTGCCGGGCCACGTCGTGCGCGGTCTCGGCGAGCGCGCGCAGGGGGCGGGTGAGGGAACGCGAGGCGAAGGCGGCGAGCGCCGCGAGGAACGCGGCCACGATCGCGCCCCCGGCCAGATAGGCGGCGAGGGCCCGCGCGGCCTCGTGGCTGAGCCGGTCGGCGCGGTCCCGCGCGTCGTCACCGACCGACCGCTGGACGGCGTACAGGTCGTCGACGAGCACGGTCATCGCGTCCCACCAGGTGCCGGCGTCGGCGCGCAGCGGGGATCCCTCGGCGGCGCCCTCGGCCCGCCGCTCGTGGGCGGCGGCGCGTTCGGCGGCCGGGGTCGCGAAGGCCCGGTCCAGGGCCGCTCGCTGCGGCGCGGTGGCCACTTGGCGGAAGCGGGTGAGCGCGGCGACCCGGGCGGCCCGCACCTCGGTGAAGTCGAGGTAGGCGCGGCCGCTGAAGGCCCCCCGGGCGAACACCCCGTTGAGCAGGCCCCGTTCGAGGGCGACGGATTCCTTGGCCGCGGCCAGTTCGCGCAACGCGGCCAGTCCGTACCGGAGTTGGCGGTCGACGCCGCTCTCGGTGTCCGACACCGGGTCGACGGCGTTCAGGGCGTCGACGGCCCCGTTGTAGTAGGTGAGCGTCACGGCCGGGTCGGCGGTGCCCCGGTCCGCGGCGGCGCGGACGGCGGTCAGGCGCCGCAGGTGGTCCCGGACGACGTCCTCGACCTCGGCTTCCTCGCGCAGACCGCGCAGCGCGGTGTCGACGCGCGCGCGGGTCGCGGTGAGCGGGGAGCGGAATCCCTCCGCTCCGCCCAGCATGCCGTTGGTCAGGCCGCGTTCGCGTTGCAGTTGGTGCACGAGCGCCTGGACGCGCAGGCTGAGCCCGACCTCCGCGCGGGTGGCGCGGGCCTCGCCGAGGGCCTCCGCGCGGCCGTGCACCGCGAGACCGGCGACGGCGAGGAGTAAGCAGATCGGCACGGTGACCACCACGGCCACCCGCCCGCCGATGCTGCGCCAGCCGAACACCGGCCGCCGGCCGGGGGACGAACGGGGCACCGCCCCCTTCCCCGTGATCGCGACAAGCCTGGCGTGGAGCGGCCGTACCGCCGTGCGCAGCCTCATGTCACGAAGCTAGTGCGGCCGCCGTGAGAGCCGGTTTCCCCGCTGTTAGACCGCGTGGGACTTTCCGTTGCGCCGCTCTCACACCGTGCGGTCGGCCGGTGTGACCCGCCCGCAACGCGGGTGGGGAATACCCCAGGGGGGTATATGGTTCCACGCGGTGGCGCCGGGAACCCGGGCCGCGTCAGGGGAATGGGGACACAGTCATGGACCACGGCGATCACAGCGATCACAGCACTCACCGGACGGCGCACACGGACGGTCACGCGGGCCACGGCGCCTCCTGGGGCATGGCGGTCCGGGCCACACTGCACTGCCTCACCGGGTGTGCCGTCGGCGAGATCCTCGGCATGGTGATCGGCACCGCCCTGGGCTGGGGGAACGTCCCGACCATGGTGCTGGCGATCACGCTGGCGTTCCTGTTCGGCTACTCCTTCACCCTGTTCGCCGTGGTGCGCGCCGGGCTGGACCTCCGGTCCGCCGTCAAGGTCGCGCTGGCCGCCGACACCGTCTCCATCGCCGTGATGGAACTGGTCGACAACGCGATCATCGCCCTGACGCCCGGGGCGATGGAGGCCCATCTGGACGAGGGCCTGTTCTGGGGCGCCCTGCTGGGCGGGTTCGCCGTGGCGTTCGTCGTCACCACGCCCGTCAACAAGTGGATGATCGGGCGCGGCAAGGGGCACGCCGTCGTGCACGCCCACCACTGACAGCCCGGAGCAGCGGCGGGGCGGCGGGCCGGGGTGTCAGCGGACCTCGACCCGCCGCTCCACGCTCACCTGGTCGATGTCCGAGACCCGCACCGTGACCTTCATGGTCCAGGTCCCGGCCAGGGGCAGCTTGACGAAGCTGTTGGCCCAGTAGCCGCCCTGGTCGGTGAGGCCCGCGTCGAGGGGGCCGATGTCCTGGGCGGGCAGCGTGAAGGTGACCTTCAGCTCGGGGACCGCGGACAGCCCGCCGTCCGGGCCGATCACCACGGCCTGGAGCGAGTTGTCGCCGACCCGGCCGGGGGCGAGGCCGATCTCCACCTTGCCCTTGCCGCCCGGGGTGCCGACGTCGAAGGGAACGGTGACGGAGAGCGTGCCGCCGGTCGGGGGCGCGGCGGCGGCCGCGGCGGCCTCGGCCTCGGCCCGCCCCGGCAGGGTCCCGGTGAGCACGGTCGTGATCACGAGGACCACGACTCCGAGGCCCACCTCGGCCAGCACCGGGCGGCGCAGCGCGCGCCGGTGGTCGTCTGCGGGCGGCGGCGGGGGCGGCGCCTCAGGCAGGTCCGGACCGCCCACCGGGGGCAGGGCAGGACCGCCCACCGGCTCCGGCACCTTCTCCCGTACGGCAGTCTCGGCGGCGGTCGCGGCGGTCGCGGCGGTCGCGGCGGTCGTCGCGGCCCGTACGGTCCAGCGGCGGGAGAGGGCCGCGGCCGCGAGGAGCAGCGTGACCGCGGCGAGTTTCAGGACGAGGAGCCTGCCGTACGGGGAGCCGGTGAGCGCGTCCCAGGAGCCGAGGCCGCGCCAGGACTGGTAGACGCCGGTGACGACCAGGACGGTCACCGAGGCGAAGGCGAGCCGGGAGAACCGGATCACCGTCGCGGGGGACGGCATCTGCTCCCGGAACAGGGTGATGAGCAGGGCCGCGAGCCCGCCGAGCCAGACCGCGGTGGCCAGCAGGTGCAGCACCGAGGACGTCATCGCCAGGGGCACCTGGATGCCCGCCGAGGCGTGTTCGGCCGCCGCCCAGGTCAGCGCGAGACCGACGGCGAGGGCACCGCCGGCCACGGCGTCGGCGCGGGCCCAGCGGTGGCCGCGCCGGGACTGCCGCAGGAGCAGCGCGGCGGCGAGCAGCAGCAGGGCGAGACGGGCCAGCAGGGCCAGGCCGGGGCGGCCGGTGAGGGTGCGGGACAGGGCGTCGGCGTCGAGGGCGGCGGCCGGGCCCTCCCCGGTTTCGTAGGGGGCGCGCAGCAGGAGCAGGGCCACGGTGGTGGCGAGCAGGGTCCACCAGCCGGTCAGCAGCGGCCGGCGCAGCGCCGCCGGGTCAGGTGGCCGGCACACGGCGAGGAAGACGGCCGTGCCGATGAGCAGCGCGACCGCCAGGTACGCCAGATAGCGGGCCATCTTGTGCAGAGCGGCGGTCGCCGGGTCCTCGGTGGGGCCCGTGTCCAGGGCGACCGGGGTGGGCGAGGGCTTGCCGACGGAGAAGGTGAACGCGCCGGACACCGGATGGCTGTCCGCCGAGACCACCCGCCAGGCCACGGTGTAGGTGCCCTGGTCCAGCGAGCGGGGCAGGGTGACCCGGACCTTGCTCGACCCGCCCGCGTGCTCGGCGTCCCCGAGCTCCAGCCGCCGTCCGTCGGGTCCGAGGACCCGGACCGAGTCGGCGAGGAGCCCCACGGACTCCGTGTAGGTCAGGGTGAGCTGACGGGGGGCCGTGGACACGACGGATCCGTCGGCGGGGTCGGTGCCGCTGAGGGCGGCGTGCGCGGACGCCGTTCCCGCGCCGCCGAGGACGAGCAGGACCAGCACGGCTCCCAGCAGCACCAGCCCTTGAACTCCGCGCCGTCCGCCCACGTCGTCTCTCCGTCTTCCCAGGGTTCCCCGGTCTCCGCCACACGGATACGTACGTACGTCGCGGGCTCGCCGCTCAGGCGACCACGGTGCCCGGTCCGGCGTCCAGCCCCGCGCCGTCCGAGCCGGCCCGCGGGAGGGTCACCCGGGGAAGGCCGCCTCCCGGCGCAGGAAGGCCAGTTGGGCCTTCTTCTCGGGCAGGTACACGTCCGGGAGGTCGATCTCGGGGAGGGTGACCACGGGACCCGCCTCGAAGCCCTGGCGCAGGAAGCGGCCGACGGCCCTGTCGTTGGCGATGTCGGGGTCGACAACGACGCGCCGCCGGTCGAGTCCGACCAGGACGTAGCGGGTGAGCGCGGTGAGCAGGGCGGTGGTCCAGCCGGTCCGGGCGCCCTCCGGTCCGGCGGGGGCGAGCAGCAGGTGGACGCCGATGTCGCCGGGTTCGACGTCGTAGCACTCGCTGACCCGGTCGGCCTCGGGCTCGTAGGTCTGGAGCAGGGCGGCCGGGACGCCGTCGCGCCGGACCAGGAAGGCGTGGTGGGTGTCGAGGGTGTCCAGATGGGCGTAGATCTCGGTGACCTGCTCGCGGGTGAGGCCGTTCATGCCCCAGAACGCGGCGCGTTCCCCGCTCACCCAGGTGTGCACGACGTCGGCGTCGGCACGCGGGTCGAGGCGCTGGACGCTCACGGTGCCGAATCCGTCGACCGGCTGCTCGTACAGCGTCTCGCGGGGCTCAGACATCTCTTTCCTTCTCCAGTCGGTCGAAGTCCGTGACGACGGGGACCAGTTCTCCGTCCGTCCACAGGGGCAGCTGGTCACGGTGGTGGGGGGTGCCGGGCACTCCGGAGGCGCCGAACGGCACGGCCCACAGGCTGTGTTCGCGCCGGTCGAGGTCCCATACGTAGCGGGCGGCGGGACCGCGGGCGGCGAGGTCGGTGATGCCGGGCACCGAGGAGGTGCACAGCACGCAGTCGTGGTCGCCGGAGAGCGCGGGCTCCTCGTACTCGGCGGGCAGCGCCCGCCAGGGGGCGAGGCGGTGGGTGGCGCCCCAGGGGCCCTCGGGCGGCCGGGCGGCCACCTCCTCCAGCGCGGCGCGCACCGCCTCGGGGCGGTCGATCCCGTACAACTTCTCGGCGCGCAGCAGGTGTTCGAGGGCGAAGCCGACGCGTGGGACGAGGGCCAGCCAGGGCAGCAGCACCTCGGGGTAGGCGGGCGCGGTGGTCAGCGCGGCGAGCGCGGGGTGGGCGGCGATCCGCCGTACGACACCGTGCCGCACGGCCGCGAAGAGGGCGGCGGGCCGGCTGTCGGCGTCCATCCGGCGGTCCCAGGCGAGCAGGGTGTCGCGGGCCCGCTCCGCCTCGGCGGAGAGGCCGTCGAGGGCGGCGACCTGCTCCAACAGGGCTGCCGCGGAGCCGAGGTGGGTGTCGGTGTGGACGGCGGGCATGTCGCCGGGCGCCCACTTGCGCCGCTGGGCCAGCAGTTCGGTGATGCGGTCGGCGCGGTGCGGCGCGGCGAACTCCACGCCGAGCGGGGTGGCCGGACCGCGCTGGTTGGCCATCACCGCGACCCCGTCGGTGAGTTCGCCGTACGGCATCTCGTGCCAGCCCCGCCACTCGTGGCCGGGTTCCCAGGCGGGGACCAGCCGGGTGCGGTTGGCCGTGCCGCGCAGCGGGACCTTCCCGGCGACGCGGTGCAGCAGTCCGCCCTCGGTGTCGGCGGCCTGGACGACGTTGACCGGCTCGGCCCAGCGGTCGAAGGCCCGGTCCACGTCGGCGACCCGGCGGGCCCGCAGTAGCGGCAGCAGGGTGGAGAAGCCCAGGTCACCGGTGACGCGGGGCGGGTAGCGCAGGCTGATGGCGCACTCGGCGTCGGAGCCGTCGTCGAGTCCCTCGGGGCCGCCGATGACGACGGGGCCCCGCTCGGTCTCGACGACCTCGATCTCGACCGGCTCCTCGCCGGCCACCTCGACGGTCTCGGTGTGCCGGACGGCCCGGTGCCAGCCGCCGTCCGGGCCGAGCGCCTCCACCCCCGCGCCGGTGCGGCGCAGCCGCTCCCGGTACAGGTCCTGGTAGTCGGCCATGGCGTTGGTGATGGACCAGGCGACCGAGCCGGTGTGCCCGAAGTGCGCGATGCCCGGGATGCCGGGGACGGCGAGGCCGACGACGTCGAACTCGGGGCAGGAGAGGTGGATCTGCTGGTAGACGCCGGCGTCCTCGATGAACCGGTGCGGGTCGCCCGCGACGATCGGCCGGCCGGTGACCGAGCGGTCGCCGCCGACCAGCCAGCCGTTGCTGCCGGAGCTGCCGGGGCCGTCGACCGCGAACAGGCCGACGGCCTCCTCGCCGAGGTGCCGCACCGCCTGTTCGCGCCAGAGCTTGGCCGGGAAGCCGGCGAACAGGATGTGCACGCCGAGCCAGATCCCGAACGGCGTCCACGGTGCCCAGCGGCCGGGCGTGCCCAGCGGCAGGGAGGTCTCGGCGAGCCCCTCGTTGACTCCGTCGACGTACGCCCTGATCCAGTCGGCCGTCTCGGCGTCCTCGCGCTCCAGCGCGGCCCAGCAGCGCCGGGCGGTGTCGTCGAGCCGGGCCTGCCGGACGAAGCGGTCCCAGGGCAGGGACTCGGGGCCGAGCAGGGCGGCGGAGGTGCCCTCGGCGCGGCGCCGCTCCACCTCCAGCTGCCAGGCCCGGTCGAGTGCCGTGACATGTCCCTGGGCTCGGGCCAGTTCGCGGACGCCGTCCGCGCGCAGATGCGGGATGCCCCAGGCGTCGCGGTGGATCTCTGCGGTCACCTGTCACCCTCCTGTGCTAGTCGCTGTGCTTTAGGTTAGGCTTGCCTAACTAATCTGTGGCGGAATCGTACGCGACGCGTGAAGGGGGACATGACGGTGGGGCAGGGGCACGGTTGGCAGGGCACGGTCCTGAAACTGATGGGCGCGAAGGACTTCGAACTGACGGTCACCGGTGCCGAGGACGTCTCCTCCGCGTACCGGCGGCTGCACCTGACCGACGGCGGCCTGCTCACGGCCACCGGCGTCCACCCGACGATGTGGGTCAGGCTCTGGTTCGACGACGGCGGCAAGCCGCACCAGCGGGCCTACACCCTGGTCGACCCCGACCCCGAGGCCGGCACCTTCAGCCTAGAATTCGCGCTCCACGAGGGACGCGCCAGTGACTGGGCGCGGGCGGCGAAAGCCGGGAACACCATCGAGGCGACGGTCCAGGGCACGGGCTTCCAGCATCCCCGGCCCGAGCCCACGCACGTCTTCGCGATGGCCGACCCCGCCTCGCTGCCCGCGCTCAACTCCC
Organism: Streptomyces sp. NPDC048002; assembly: GCF_040653275.1. Classification (NCBI taxonomy): domain Bacteria; kingdom Bacillati; phylum Actinomycetota; class Actinomycetes; order Kitasatosporales; family Streptomycetaceae; genus Streptomyces; species Streptomyces sp. NPDC048002. Next base: position 78,048 of record NZ_JBEZNL010000008.1, read on the forward strand.
TCCTCGACGAACTGGGTTCGGCCCCGGCCACGATCTGGTTCGAGGGCGACCTCGACGGCCTGCCCTACCGGGGCGACCCGTCCCGCCACGAGGTCCGCACGGTCGCCCGCCACCAACTGGCCGACACCGTCCGCGCCGACCTGCCCGGCCTGCTGAACGAGACCGAGCACCCCTACCTCTGGATCGCCTGCGACACCCTGACGACCCGGACCCTGTCGGCGTACGCCCGCAAGGAACTGGGCGTGGCCAAGGAGCGGATGCACGCGCTCGGGTACTGGCGGCCCTGACCGCCCGCGAAGATGTGCCCCCGAACGCCCGGGGGCATCATCGACGCATGGACGTCACCCTTCACCTCGCCCAGGAACCCGAAGCCGACGCGCTGCTCGGGCGCAGTCCGCTCGCCGCGCTGGTCGGGATGCTGCTGGACCAGCAGGTTCCGATGGAGTGGGCGTTCAAGGGCCCCCGCACGATCGCGGACCGGCTCGGCGCCGACGACCTGGACGCCCACGACATCGCCGCGCAGGACCCGGAGGCGTTCTCGGCGCTGCTGGCCGAGAAGCCGGCCGTGCACCGCTACCCGGGGTCCATGGCCAAGCGCGTCCAGCAGCTGTGCCAGTACCTCGTCGACCACTACGACGGGAACGCCGAGCTGGTCTGGAAGGGCGTGGCGGACGGCAAGGAGCTGCTGCGGCGTCTGGAGGAGCTGCCCGGCTTCGGCAAGCAGAAGGCACAGATCTTCCTGGCGCTGCTGGGCAAGCAGCTCGGCGTGGCCCCCAAGGGCTGGCGCGAGGCCGCCGGGGCGTACGGCGAGAGCCGGTCCTTCCGCTCGGTCGCGGACATCACCGGACCGGAGTCCCTGGCGAAGGTGCGGGCGCACAAGCAGGAGATGAAGGCGGCCGCGAAGGCCGCGAAGGCCGCCGGCGAGTAGCGCCCGGGGCGGCCGTACGTCGTCCAGCCCTCCCCAGGTGGCAGGGGCTCCGCGCCCGGTTCGAGCATGAACCATGAGCGAGGCACCGTCCGGACCCTCCTGGGGACCGGAGTACGACGACCGCAGGGTCCACGCGCAGCATCCCGTGCCGCGCGGCGGCCTCGAAGCCGAACCGCCCCTGGAGGGGCCGCTGCACCTGCTCTCCCGCGCGGCCTGGCAGACCGTCCTGACCGCCGGGGCGCTCGCACTGCTCCTCGGGGTGCTCGTCCTGGTCTGGCCCGACGCCTCCCTACTGGTCGCCGGGGTGCTGTTCGGCCTCTATCTGCTGGTCAGCGGCGTGCTCCAGCTCATCGCCGCGTTCGGCACGCACCGGACGACCTCCCTGCGCGTGCTGGCCTTCGTCAGTGGTGCCCTCACCCTGCTGCTCGGACTGTTCTGCTTCCGCGGCCCCATGCGCTCGATCCTGCTGCTCGGGCTGTGGATCGGCATCGGCTGGGTGATCCGCGGGATCACCCAGACCCTGGCCGCCGCCTCCGACCCGGCCGTGCCGGCCCGCGGCTGGCAGGAGTTCCTCGGCATCGTCACCTTCATCGCCGGGATCGTGCTGATCGTCTCGCCGGTCGAGTCGGTCGCCGTGCTCACCCTCCTCGGCGGCTGCTGGCTCGTCGTGGTCGGCGTCGTCGAGATCGTGACCGGGCTGCGGGTACGGGCCCGGGTCCGACGGCTCCCGCGCACCCTGTGACCGGCACCGGGAGCGCCGTGGCGGTCCACGCCCGCGATGACGTGGGGGCGCCCCACGCCCGCGATGACGTGGGGGTGCCCCACGGTCGAGGGCGCGCCGGGCGCCGCGGCGGGGACCGTGCCGCCTGCCGCGGCGGGGCGCGTGCCGCCTGCCGTGACAGAGCGTGTGCCGGACGCCGTGACAGGGCGTGTGCCGGACGCCGTGACAGGGCGCGTGGCGCCTGCCCTGGCAGGGCGCGTGCCACCTGCCGTGACAGGGCGCGTGTCGCCGGTCGTCGCGGGGCGCGTGGCGCCTGGCGTGGCGCTCGGCCGTGTGGGCGGTTCTCGGGCGCGGCGTGGCGAATGGGCCGCGCCGGCCGGGGAGGTGACCTTCCGTGAGCACCGCCCGAAGCCTCCCGCACGGCCGCGCCTGGCTGCGGACCCTCGTCCTGCTGCTCGCCCTGTGCGTACCGACGGCACCCGCCGGCACCCCCGTCTCCCCCGCCGCCGCCACGGCCGCCGAGATCATCGAGTACGACGTCCTGGACGCCGTCCCCAGACCGGCGGCGGCCCGCCGCGCGCACCGCACCGCGGTCCTCCCGCCGCCTCCCGCGCCGCGCCCCCGCACCGCGGCCCCCGTCCGCGTGCCGCGGCCGCGCACCCCCTTCGCCCGGCGCTCGGTGGTCCTGCGCTGCTGACCGGACCGGTCACCGCCGGTTCATCAGATTCAGCACGACGCAAGGAGCACCCCCATGCCCGTCGATCCCTACGCCGTCCTGCGCGCCCTGTTGCGCGCGGAGGCCGCCCGCAGCGGCGAGCCCAAGCCCGAGCCGCGACCGCGGCTGAACCGGGACGAGCGGCCCGTGAGGAAGAGCGACCGCTGAGCCGTGGGCGGAGGCGGGCCTACCGCCTCCGCCGCGCCGTACCGAAGACCGAACGGGTGATCTCCCGCCCGATCTGGGTGCCGATGGAGCGGGCCAGCGACTTGAACATGCCGCTGCCGACGACCTGCTCGACCATCGACCGCTCCTCCTCGGCCGCCTTCGGCGCGGCCTTCCGCCTCCCGGTCCCCTTCTCGGGAGCCGTCCCCTTTCCGGGTGCCGTCCGCTCGTCCGGGGTGGTCACCTCGTCGGGCCCCTTGCCCGCCGGCGGCCGCTGGAGCCTCTCGTACGCCGACTCCCGGTCGACCGCCTGCGCGTACCGCCCGTACAGCGGCGACCCCGTCACCGCCTGCCGCAGCGCCTCCGGGGCCACCGGCCCCATCAGGGACTCGGGGGCGCGCAACCGGGTCGCGGCGACCGGGGTCGGGGCGCCCTTCTCGCTGAGCACGGTCACCACGGCCTCGCCGGTGCCGAGCCCGGTGAGCAGTTCCTCCAGGTCGTAGCCGGAGTTCGGGAAGGTCTTCACCGTCGCCCGCAGCGCCTTCTGATCGTCCGGGGTGAACGCGCGCAGGGCGTGCTGGACGCGGTTGCCGAGCTGGGCGAGGACGTCGCCGGGTACGTCCTTCGGGGTCTGCGTGACGAAGAAGACGCCGACCCCTTTCGAGCGAATGAGCCGGACGGTCTGGGTGATGGAGTCGAGGAACGCCTTGGAGGCGTCGTTGAAGAGCAGATGCGCCTCGTCGAAGAAGAAGACCAGCTTCGGCTTGTCGGCGTCGCCCATCTCGGGCAGGTCGTGGAAGAGATCGGCCAGCAGCCACATCAGGAAGGTGGAGAACAGCTGCGGCTTGTCCTGCACCGCGGGCAGCTCCAGCACCGAGACCATGCCCCGGCCGTCCCGCTCCGTGCGCAGGAAGTCCGCCGTGTCGAACTCCGGTTCACCGAAGAAGTCCGCCATGCCCTGCGCTTCGAAGGCGGTGAGCGAACGCAGCACGACCCCGGCCGTCGCCGTCGACAGACCGCCGATGTCCTTCAGCTCGCCCCGGCCCTCGTCCGAGGTCAGGAAGGTGATGACGGCCCTGAGGTCCTTGAGGTCGACCAGTTCCAGGCCCTTGGTGTCGGCGTAGTGGAAGATCAGGCCGAGGGACTGCTCCTGGGTCTGGTTCAGCCCCAGCACCTTCGACAGCAGCACCGGGCCGAAGCTGGTGATCGTGGCCCGTACCGGGATGCCCTGGCCGAGGCCGCCGAGGGCGTAGAACTCCGCGGGGAAGCCGGTCGCCGTCCACTGCTGGTGGACCTCGCCGGCGCGGGCGGTGACCTTGTCGTTCGCCACGCCCGGCGCCGAGATACCGGACAGGTCGCCCTTGATGTCGGCGAGGAACACCGGCACGCCCTGCGCCGAGAGCTGTTCGGCGATCAGCTGGAGCGTCTTGGTCTTGCCGGTGCCGGTGGCGCCGGCCACCAGCCCGTGGCGGTTGAGCATCGGCAGCGGGATCCGGATCTGCGCGTCGGCCAGGCACGTCCCGTCCCACATCAGGGCGCCCAGATCCAGCGCGGGCCCCGTGAAGGCGTATCCGGAGGCGATCGCCAGCGCCTCCTCCGGGAGGGCGGGGGCGCTCCCCGGCTTCTCGGGAGCGGCGGCCGACTTCTCGGGAGCGGCGGCCGACGGCATGGTTTCGCTGTCACTCATCTCAGGCACCTGTTCCGATTCGCCCCGATTCACGGCATCTTTTCCAGCGTCGCACTCCGTCGCCATGGCTGCGCCCGGAACGTCTGGACCGGTAGGCTTTCCGTGTGATCTTCAAGCGCATCGGAAACGGCAGGCCGTACCCCGACCACGGCCGGGAGAGCACCCGGCAGTGGGCGGACGTCGCGCCGCGCCCGATCCGCCTCGATCAGCTCGTGACGACCAAGGGCCAGCTCGACCTGGAAACCCTGCTCGCCGAGGACTCCACCTTCTACGGCGACCTGTTCGCGCATGTCGTCAAGTGGCAGGGCGATCTGTACCTGGAGGACGGCCTGCACCGGGCCGTGCGCGCCGCGCTCCAGCAGCGCCAGGTGCTGCACGCGCGCGTCCTGGAACTGGACTGACCCACTCTCCGGGTGACGGGCCGACTCCTTCGGCGGTCGCGGATCGCGTGGCCGTGCGGTGAAGGGTTGGCCCTTTCGGGTTCTCCTGACCCCTGTCGAATGATCATCTAGTAGGCACGGCCGCCGTGGCGCACTACGCTGCGCCCATGAGCATGCTGACTCCCCCCGGCATGGGCGGCCAGTACCGCATCACGGGGGACAAGTACCCGCGGATGCGCCGCCCCCGGCGGCGCGGCAGGCTCGTTCTCGCCGCCGTCGCCTCCGTCACCGCGCTCGGCCTGCTCGGCTGGGGCACGCTGCAACTCGTCGACCTCTTCACCGGCGGCGGCGACCAGGCGTCTGCGGCCGGATCCAAGGCGGAGTGCGCGAAGAAGGCCGCCCCCGCTGCCGCCTCGCCGAGCCCCGCCGCGCTGCCGAAGCCGGGCGTGATCACCGTCAACGTGTTCAACGCGACGCCGGTCAGCGGCCTCGCCAAGAAGACCGCGGACGAACTGAAGAAGCGCGGCTTCAAGATCGGTGACGTGGGCAACGCGACCAAGGAGTACGACAAGAAGGTCAAGGGCGCCGGGATCCTGCTCGGTCCCTCGGCCTCGCTGGATACGTCGCTGCCGGTCGTCGGGGCTCGGGTGAGCGGGGCGGAGCGGCGGACGGACGCGGGGCGGAAGGGGGCCGAGGTCGATCTGATCCTCGGTACGTCCTTCAAGAAGCTCGCGAGTGAGGCGGAGGCGGAGAAGGCGCTGGGGGTGTTGGTCTCCGCGCGGGCGGCTGCCGCCGGGGCGAAGAAGGGCTGCTGAGGTCCTCGCGGGGTTCGGCTTTGTCCGCGGCGCCGTCGTGGTTGGTCGCGCAGTTCCCCGCGCCCCTGGGGTGAGTGCCGCGCGGTGTTGGTCAGCGGGTGCGGGTGCGTCGTGGTTGGTCGCGCGGTTCCCCGCGCCCCTTGGTGGCGCTTCGCGCCATCGAGGGGTGGGTGCGCTGATCCCGCGCCCCCAAGGGGCGCTTCGCGCCTTGGGGGCCGAGGGGGTGAGCGGGGTTACTCGGCTGCGCCGTACATGCGGTCGCCTGCGTCGCCGAGGCCCGGGACGATGTAGCCGTGTTCGTTGAGGCGCTCGTCGACCGAGGCGGTCACGACGGTCACCGGGGTGCCCGCCAGCTCGCGCTCCATGACCTCGACGCCCTCGGGGGCGGCCAGCAGGACCACCGCGGTCACGTCGTCGGCGCCGCGCTTGATCAGCTCCTGGATCGCCGCGACCAGGGTGCCCCCGGTGGCCAGCATCGGGTCCAGGACGTACACCTGGCGCCCGGAGAGGTCCTCCGGCATGCGCGTGGCGTAGGTGGAGGCCTGGAGGGTCTCCTCGTTGCGGATCATGCCCATGAAGCCCACCTCGGCGGTCGGCAGCAGCCGGACCATGCCCTCCAGCATGCCGAGGCCGGCCCGCAGGATCGGCACCACCAGCGGGCGCGGGTAGGAGAGCTTGACGCCCGTGGTCCGCTCGACCGGCGTCTGGATGTCGACCTGCTCGGTGCGCACGTCACGCGTGGCCTCGTAGGCGAGCAGGGTGACCAGTTCGTCGGCGAGACGGCGGAAGGTCGCGGAGTCGGTGCGCTGGTCGCGCAGCGTGGTGAGCTTGTGGGCGACCAGAGGGTGGTCGACGACGTGGAGACGCATGGCTCTAACAGTAACCGGGTCACCGCGTCCATCGCGCTGGCATCAAACCGCCCATCAGAGGGAAAGTGGGAGGGACGTACTGGGGGTGTGAACATGCCTGACAGGGAGTCCCGGGAGGGTGCCGCGCGGCCGGAGACCGACGCGGAACGCCGGAGGCGGCGCGCCCAGTTCCTGCGCGACCTGGCCGAGGCCCGTGAGTTGCGGGACCGCGTCCAGCCCCGCCGCGCCAAGGCCGCGCGGCTGCGCCACGCCATGCGCATGCGCACCTTCCGCTGGTAGCCCGCGGCCCTTTCCCGGGCCTCCTGTGCGTGCGCCGCACCGGAGGCCGCGTACGATCCCGCTGGTGGACGATCAAAACGGGCGGACACAGGGAGCCGAAGACGTCCCCTGAACGCTCCGTTTCTGCCACGATTCCGAGTGGGCGGGGCTCGGAGCACCGCACTCCCGCCCGCAACCTCCGCCGGGGGGACCCCCAACCGGCACGCCTATGACCAGTGGGAGAGTCACGGTGTACTTCGCCGCACTGCTCGCGCGCACCGAAGACGGGTGGGAAGCGAGCGACACAGAGCTCGACGATGTGGAGACGCTGTCGGATCTGGCCGACCTGGCCAGGGAGGCAAATCCCGAGGAGGACACGGTCCTCGTCCTGATCGAGCAGGAGGAGTCCTGGTTCGGTGTCGTCCGCATAGACGGCGAGGACGACCCGCGTATCTACGTCTCCGACGCCGCCGCCGCTGCCCGCAGCAGCTACGGCGAGATCCTGCTCACCGACGAACTGCTCGGAAGGGAGCCCGGTGACGACGACTCCGACCTGGACTCCCTCGACCTCGACGGCACGGAGGAGCCCGACGGCGACTCCGACGACGACGAGGACGGCTCCTCCGCCGACGCCGTGCCGCACAGCCCGGTCGGCGACAGCGAGATCCTCGACGACCTCGGTGTCAGCGAGAAGGAGCTGAAGGCGCTCGACGCCGACGACGCGCTGGGCGCGATCGCAGAGGCGCTGGGTGCCGCGGACGTCCTGGAGACCGTCCGCTGACGCCGGAGGAAGCCACGGGTCCCCGGGACCCGGTACGCGACCGCTGGCGGCCCGCCATGCGACTCGCCCTGGACGAGGCCGAACTGGCCGTCCGGGGCGGGGACGTCCCCGTCGGCGCCGTCGTGCTGTCCCCGGACGGTACGACGGTGCTCGGCACCGGTCACAACGAGCGCGAGGCCACCGGCGACCCGACCGGGCACGCCGAGGTCCTGGCGATCCGCCGGGCCGCGGCGGCGCTCGGCGAGTGGCGGCTGACCGGCTGCACGCTCGTGGTCACCCTGGAGCCGTGCACGATGTGCGCGGGCGCGCTCGTGCAGTCCCGGGTGGACCGGGTCGTCTACGGCGCCCGGGACGAGAAGGCCGGCGCCGCCGGCTCGCTCTGGGACGTGGTGCGCGACCGGCGGCTCAACCACCGCCCCGAGGTCGTCGAGGGCGTACGGGCCGAGGAGTGCGCCCGCCTGCTCACCGACTTCTTCCGGAACAGGTGAACCCCGGCGGATACCGATTTCGGAGCAGGGGTTCCGGTGCTGTAAGGTCTCTCTCGGTAGCGTGTCCGAGCGGCCGAAGGAGCTCGCCTCGAAAGCGAGTGTGGCGCAAGTCACCGAGGGTTCAAATCCCTCCGCTACCGCTCTGGAAGGGCCCCGCCGCAAGACGGGGCCCTTCGTGCGTCCCGAGGGGGACAAGGGGCCGCTCCGATCCGGCCGTTGACCCGGGGAAAGGCGTGAAGGCTACACTCACCGCCGTCAACAGGGGGCCCCTCGGGGCGACAAGGGCAGGGAGGCCGCGGTGGCGGTGAATTCGAAGAAGCTCGCCGTCTACGTGCTCGTGGTCTTCGTGCTCTACGTGATCATCACGGACCCGTCCACGGCCGCCGACTACGTCCAGATAGGGTTCGAGGGCATATCGGACGCCGCGAAGGCCATCGGCGACTTCATGACCTGGGTCGCCAACGGAGGAGAATGATGATCCGCCACCTGGTCCTCTTCAAGCTCAACGAGGGTGTCGAGAGGGACGACCCGCGTGTCGTGGAGGGCGAGAAGGCCTTCCGGGAACTCGACGGCAAGATCTCCGAGATCCGCTTCTGGGAGCTGGGCTGGAACCTCAGCGACCGCCCCATCGCCCATGACTTCGCGATCAACTCCGGCTTCGACGACGCCGACGCGCTGCGCCGGTACGTCGAGCACCCCGAGCACCAGGCGGGCGTGGCCCTCTGGAAGGAATTCGCCACCTGGGTGATCGCGGACTACGAGTACTGAGCCCACCGCGCTCGCCGAGCGCGGCCGGCAGCAGGCCCTCCGCCGGAACGGCGGGGGGCTTTTCTGCGTCTTTTAAACCACTTCGTCCTCAACACGGTGTTATGCGGTGCTTGCACACAGTGCACATGTCTTGTGATGCTATGACCGCTTTTGACGGATGAGTTGATGGATCAAGAGGTGGAGTTGACCGTGTCGGCCAGTACTGCGCCTCCCCAAGAAGCCGCTTCCCCCGCCCCCCGCAGCCGCGGCGCCGACACCCGCGCGCTCACCCAGGTGCTCTTCGCGCAGCTGAAGGACCTCGGACGGGGCACCCCGGAGCACAACCGCGTACGGGGAGCGCTCATCGAGGCGAACCTCCCGCTCGTGCGCTACGCCGCCGCCCGGTTCCGCTCCCGCAACGAGCCGATGGAGGACGTGATCCAGGTCGGCACCATCGGCCTGATCAACGCCATCGACCGCTTCGACCCGGAGCGGGGCGTGCAGTTCCCGACCTTCGCGATGCCGACGGTCGTGGGCGAGATCAAGCGCTACTTCCGGGACAACGTCCGCACGGTCCACGTACCGCGCCGGCTGCACGAGCTGTGGGTGCAGGTGAACAGCGCGACCGAGGACCTGACGACGGCCTTCGGACGCACCCCCAGCACCGCCGAGATCGCCGAGCGGCTGCGCATCGGCGAGGACGAGGTGCTGTCCTGCATCGAGGCGGGACGGTCGTACCACGCCACCTCGCTGGAGGCGGCCCAGGAGGGCGACGGGCTGCCCGGACTGCTGGACCGGCTCGGCTACGAGGACCCCGCGCTGGACGGCGTGGAACACCGCGACCTGGTCCGGCACTTGCTGGTGCAACTCCCCGAGCGAGAGCAGCGCATCCTTCTGCTGCGCTACTACAGCAACCTCACCCAGTCGCAGATCAGCGCCGAACTCGGCGTCTCCCAGATGCACGTCTCGCGGCTACTGGCGCGTAGCTTCCAGCGGCTGCGGTCTGCCAATCGGATCGACGCCTGACCGAAAGCGTGAGCGAAGGGTAGCCGGGGAGAGCGAATCGCTCACCGGCGGCCTTCCCGACAGTTTCGGGCCGAAAAACCGTCAGACCCCTTGTTTCCAGGGCGGATTCACGTCTTACATGTCGACATGTCACTACGTGGTGTTGCCGACATGTGACATTCTGCCGGAAGCGCGTTTGCCGCGGCTTCGGCTCCGGTATTCAGGTGAAGGCTGCGTTCCTCAGTGGGAGCGTCCGCCGCGACCGTCCCGCGACCCAAAGGGGGTGGCATGTCCGCAGACCAGGGCAGCTCGAAGGTGCTCACGCTCACGAAGAGCGAGGCTGCGCCCGCGCTCGACGACGTAACGGCCCTTGTCGAGGCCGCTCCGGCCCCGGCTATCCCGACCACGTCGGCCTCGCCGAACATCGACACCCGCACCCTGTCCCGCTCCCTGTTCCTGCGGCTCGCCGCGCTGGACGAGAACAGCCCCGAGCGCGCCTACGTCCGCGACACCCTGATCGAGCTGAACCTTCCGCTCGTCCGGTACGCGGCCGCCCGCTTCCGCTCCCGCAACGAGCCGATGGAGGACATCGTCCAGGTCGGCACCATCGGCCTGATCAAGGCGATCGACCGCTTCGACTGCGAACGGGGCGTGGAGTTCCCGACGTTCGCGATGCCGACGGTGGTCGGCGAGATCAAGCGGTTCTTCCGGGACACCTCCTGGTCGGTGCGCGTCCCGCGCCGCCTCCAGGAGCTGCGCCTGGCCCTGACGAAGGCCAGCGACGAGCTCTCCCAGAAGCTGGACCGCTCGCCCACGGTCACCGAACTCGCCGCGGTCCTGGGCGTGTCCGAGGAGGACGTGGTCGACGGCCTGGCGGTCGGCAACGCCTACACGGCCTCCTCGCTGGACTCCCCGGCCCCCGAGGACGACGGCGGCGAGGGCTCCCTGGCGGACCGCCTCGGCTACGAGGACACCGCACTGGAGGGCGTGGAGTACCGCGAGTCCCTCAAGCCGCTCCTGGCCAAGCTCCCGCCCCGCGAGCGGCGCATCATCATGCTGCGCTTCTTCGCCAACATGACCCAGTCCCAGATCGGCGAGGAGGTCGGCATCTCGCAGATGCACGTCTCCCGGCTGCTGACCCGGACCCTCGCCCAGCTGCGGGAGGGCCTCATCTCGGACTGAGGTCCGGGCACCGGGCAGGTCCGGGCACCGGACAGGGTCCGAGGGGTTCACTTCTGACGCATCGTCAGTCACCATGACCCGATGCTTCGGGCCACGACATGGACACATGGCCGCAGGGGCGCACTGACCGGCGCCTCGGCGGCCGTCGTGTGTCTGGGCGGGCTGCTCGCCGCCTGCGCGGGCGGCGGGGACCGGGACGGCTACGTCGCCGTGGGAGCGCCGGGCGGTACCGCCGCGGCGGACGCGTCACCCAGCGGCGAGGTGAGCCTGGTCCCGCTGGAACCCCGGCACTCGCGAGGAGCGGGGGCCGACTCCCGCGGGGACGACAGGGGCTCCGGGCCGATCCCGGGCGCGCCCGGCGCCGACGGGAACCCACCCGGGAGGGGCGCCGAGCCCGGCCGGGCGCCCGCGAGTTCACCCACCGCGCCGTCAACCGCGCCGGACCGTCCCGGCGACGGCACCTCCGGCCCCTCCGGTACCGCGGGCGCTCCGGGTACCCCCGCGAGTCCGGCGACCCCGCCCGCCCCCGCGGCACCGGCGGCCCTGGTGTGGGCCGAGCCGGAGCGGGAGGCGGCGGAGAAGCGGTGGTGCGAGAAGGTGACGCTCGCCTTCCACAACACCGGGGGCAGCCCGGTGCGTTCGGGCACGGTGACCTTCGGGACGCACATCATCGGGGCGCTCGGCGTCGACTGGGGGACCGTCGGGTCGGCCGTGGAGCTTCCGGCGCCGATCGGGGCCGGCGCGCGGAAGGAACGGACCTGGACGGTGTGCGTGGACGCGTGGCGGGTGCCGCTCGGCATGCACGTGGAGACACGGGACGTCTCCGTGGAGTGGAAGTGAGCGGGCGGGGCCTAGACCAGCGCCAGCCAGGCCACCGCGGCGACGACCACGACGGCGGCCACGACACCGAGGATCAGGCCGATACGGGGACCGGCGGGAGCCGCCGCCTGCTGACGGCCCTGCGGGGCCTCGTCGACGAACGCGCGGAACATCTGGGTGCTGCCGGCGGGGTCGTGGTTGCCCTGCGGGCCCTGGGTGTTAGCCATGGCCCGAAACCCTAGCGAACCCAGGGGGTTCCCCCAAGTGGGGGCCCGCATTCCGGCCGCAGGGGCGGGCCGTACCCACGCAGGTCCGGACACCGCCCCCCACCTGCGCGTTTACATCCGCAATACTTGCCTTTGCCAAGTTTTTATGGCGTACCCACCCCTATTTATTTGCCTGTAGCAACCAACCGTATCTACGGTTGCCTGGAGCAACGAAACTCCGGGAGGTGTGATGGCCGAACAGGCGCAGTACGAGGAGCTCGTCCGCCAGTTCAGTGCCTTCGGGGCCGTGAAGAGGGAGCTCGGACGAGTTCTGCCGGCCGACTGTCCCGGTGGTTCCGCCGCCGTGCTGACCCTGCTGGACCGCCACGGCGAGATGCGGATGGGCCGGCTCGCCGAGCTGCTCGCCGTCGACATGTCGGTGACCAGCCGGCATGTCGCCCATCTCGCCGAGCGCGGCTGGATCGACCGCTCCCCGGACCCCGCCGACAAGCGCAGCCGCATCCTGCACCTCACCCCCTCGGGCCGGGCCCGGGTCGAGGAGCTGTCCCGGCGCACCACCGAGCTGCTGGCCGAGCGCCTGGGCGAGTGGACCGACGACGAGGTCATCCAGCTCACCCGGCTGATGGCCCGGCTCAGGCGCTGCTTCGACGAGCAGTCCCCCCGTACACCCGCGGACGAGCAGTCCCCCCGTACACCCGCGATCACCACGTAAGAGAAGGAAGTCCATGGCAACGACCACACCAGCCGGTGTGCGGGCTCATGCCAAGCACTCGGGAGGCTCCGGCGAGGCTCCCATGACGCATCGGCAGATCATGGAGGCGCTGTCCGGGCTGCTGCTCGGCATGTTCGCCGCGATCCTGTCCTCCACCATCGTCTCCAACGCGCTGCCCGAGATCATCCAGGACCTCGGCGGCGGCCAGAGCGCCTACACCTGGGTCGTGACCGCCGCGCTGCTGGCGATGACGGCCTCCACTCCCCTGTGGGGCAAGCTCGCGGACCTGGTGAGCAAGAAGGCCCTGGTCCAGATAGCGCTGGTCATCTACATCATCGGCTCGGTGATCGCGGGTCTGTCCCAGAACTCCGGGATGCTGATCGGGGCCCGTGTGGTCCAGGGCCTCGGCGCGGGCGGTCTGACCGCGCTCGCCCAGATCATCATGGCCGCGATGATCTCCCCGCGGGAGCGCGGCCGGTACTCCGGCTACCTGGGCGCGACGTTCGCGGTCGCGACCGTCGGCGGTCCGCTGGTCGGCGGTGTCATCACCGACACCGACTGGCTGGGCTGGCGCTGGTGCCTGTACGTGGGCATCCCGTTCGCGCTGATCGCGCTGTTGGTGCTCCAGAAGACGCTGCACCTGCCGGAGACGAAGCGGAAGGTGAAGGTCGACTGGGCCGGCGCCTTCTTCATCACCGCGGCCGTCTGTCTGCTGCTGATCTGGGTCACCTTCGCGGACGACAAGTACGACTGGATGTCCTGGCAGACCGGCGCCATGGTCGGCGGCGCCGTCGCGCTCGTACTGGTCTTCCTCTTCGTGGAGACGAAGGCCGCCGAGCCGATCATCCCGCTGTACCTGTTCCGCAACCGCACGATCACGCTGGCCTCGCTGGCCTCCCTGCTCGTGGGTGTCGCGATGTTCGCCGGCACCGTCTTCTTCAGCCAGTACTTCCAGCTGGCCCGGGACAAGTCGCCGACCATGTCGGGCGTCATGACCATCCCGATGATCGCCGGTCTGTTCGTCTCCTCGACAGTCTCCGGCGCGGTCATCACCAAGACCGGCAAGTGGAAGGCGTGGCTGGTCACGGGCGGTGTGCTGGTGACCGCGGGCCTCGGCCTGCTGGGCACGATGCGCTACGACACCCCGTACTGGCACCTCGCCCTCTACATGGCCCTGATGGGTCTCGGCATCGGCATGATGATGCAGAACCTGGTGCTGTCCACGCAGAACCAGGTCGCCCCGCACGAGCTCGGCGCGGCCAGCTCGGTGGTCACCTTCTTCCGGTCCCTCGGCGGCGCGATGGGCGTCTCGGTCCTGGGTTCCGTGATGACGACCCGGATCAGCCACTACGCCACCGACACGATCGGCACGCTCAGCCCCAAGGAGCAGGCGGCCGCGGCCCAGGCCATGGGCAGCGGACAGCTGCCCGACATGGACGCGCTGCCCACGCACATCCGCACCTGGCTGGAGAGCGCCTACGGGCACGGCATCGCCGACATCTTCCTGTACGTCGCCCCGGTCGCCTTCCTCGCCTTCCTGGTGACGCTGTTCATCAAGGAGGTCCCGCTGCGCACGTCCGGCGCCCTGGCCCAGGCCGCCGAGGCCAAGTCCGCCGGGTCCGCGGCCGCCGGCCCGGCCGAGGTCGCCGCCACGACGGCCGTCGCCGCCGCGGCCACGGCCGCCCCGGTGACCGCCGTCGCCGAGGAGCCCGTCCCCGAGGAGGCACCCGTGACCGGTGGAATCCCCGTCCGCGGCTGCGTCCGCGGTGCCGAGAGCGCGCCCGTGCCGCGGGCCGCGGTCACGCTGATCTCGCTGACCGGACGGCAGCTGGGCCGATCGGTGGCCCAGCAGGACGGCTCCTACGGCGTCGACGCGCCGGGCAGCGGGTCCTACGTCCTGATCGCCTCCGCCGACGGCTTCCAACCGCAGGCGTCCACGATCGTCGTCGGCGAGGAACCGCTGGCCCACGACATCCTGCTCAGCGGGACCAGCGGGCTGAACGGTGTGGTGCGGGCCGCCGAGGGCGCGCTGCCGGTCAAGGACGCGATGGTGATCGTCACCGATGTGCGCGGGGACCTGCTGGCCACCGCCACCACCGGTGAGCAGGGCGACTTCGCGCTCGGCGAGCTGGTGCCGGGCACGGTGACCGTCGCGGTGAACGCCGACGGGTTCCGACCGCGTGCCGTGCCCGTCGAGGTCGGCGCCACCGGCGTCACCCGGGTCGAGGTCGACCTCGACGCCGGCTCGCGGCTCCAGGGCGTCGTCACGGCTCCGCACGGGCCGCTGGCCGACGCGCGGGTCACCCTCGTGGACGCGGCCGGCAACGTCGTCGGCTCGGCGACGACCGGCGCGGACGGGGCGTACGCCTTCACCGACCTCGACGGCGGCGAGTACACGGTCATCGCGGCGGGCTACCCGCCGGTGGCCTCCGCGGTGACCGTGCGGGGCCGTGCCGTGAACGGCCACGACATCGAACTCGCCCACCCCGGCGAGTAGTCGGGAGAAAGCCCCGGCCCGTGGCGCGCGCTCTGAGCGGAGGTGCGCTCCACGGGCCGGTTCATGTGCTGTGCCAGAGGAGATACGTGAGATGGGACTGACCGCGAGGATCCGCACCCGGGACGGATGGGCCGTGTCGCACGCGGTCGTCACGGTGACGGACACGACCGGTACGCAGGTGCTGCGCGCGCCGGCGGACGAGGAGGGCGCGGTGCGCGACGCGACCGCGCTGCCGCCGGGGGCGTACACGGTCGTCGTGACCGCCGTCGGGTACGCGCCCGCCGCCGCAGGGGCGTTCGTCACGGGCAGCGGACGGGCCGAGATCGGCACCGTGACGCTGGCCCGGCTGGGCGGGGCGGAGCTGCCGCCGCCGGGGACGTGGACCGTGGACCCCGCGCACTCCGCGGTCGGTGCCGTCGCCCGCCACCTGGGGATCTCCAGCGTGCACGGGCGGTTCACCGAGTTCACCGCGACGGTGCGGATCGCGCCGGAGGACGTCACCGGGTCGCGGGTGGAGGCGGTGATCCGGGCCGCGTCGATCGACACGGGGAACGCGGCGCGGGACACGCATCTGCGGTCGGCGGACTTCCTGGACGTCGAGCGGCACCCGGAGATCACCTACCGGTCGACCGGCCTGACCCCGGCCGGTCAGGACCGCTGGACGGTCCACGGCGACCTCGCCATGCGCGGCGTCGTCCGCCCGGTCGACCTGGACCTCTCCTACCTGGGCACCGGCTCCGACCCGTGGGGCGGTACCCGGGCGGCGTTCCGGGCCACGGCCGAACTGCGCCGCGAGGACTTCGCGATGAACTACAACCAGGTCGTCCAGGCCGGCATCGCGGCCATCGGGACGACGCTGAGGGTCGAGCTGGACGTCCAGGCCGTCCAGGGCGCCGAGCTGCCCCTAGGCTGACTGCTATGGCACCGAACATCGCGACCAACACCACCGTCTCGCTGGACGAGTTGCTGGACTTCGTGCGGACCCGGCACCGGGCGGTCCTGCTGACCCGGCGGGCCGACGGGGGCCCTCAGGGGTCGCCGCTGACCTGCGGGGTGGACGACTCCGGGCGGATCGTCGTCTCCACCTATCCCGAGCGGGCCAAGACCCGCAACGCCAAGCGGGACACCCGGGTGAGCCTGATCGTGCTGAGCGACGACTGGAACGGGCCCTGGGTCCAGGTCGACGGGACCGCCGAGGTCCTGGACTCCCCCGACTCCGTGGAGCCGCTCGTCGAGTACTACCGGAACATCGCCGGGGAGCACCCGGACTGGGACGAGTACCGCGCGGCCATGGTGAAACAGGGCAAGTCGATCATCCGGATCACTCCGGAGCGCTGGGGACCGGTCGCCACGGGCGGTTTCCCGGCGCGGCTGGCCTAGGTGTATTGCCCTGTGAGGGCGGGGACCGGTGCCAGGGCTACCGCTCCCTGGCCACCATCTCCTCGATGCCGGCCACCAGCAGGTCCAGGGCGAAGACGAAGTCGCGCTCCAGCATCTCCTCGACCGTGTCCCCGCCCCGGGCCGCCATGAGGTCCTTCGCCTCCTCCAGGGCCTCGGCCGCCGAGGGCGCCTCGCCCGCCGTCGTCATGGCGTGCCGGAAGTAGGCGTCGGAGCTCATGCCGGTGTCCTGGACCCGGGCGAAGAAGTGGCCCTCGATCGTGCCGTAGCCGTACACGAACTGGAAGACGGCCGAGATCGCGCCCGTCACCCCGTGCGGAGGCAGGCCCGTCCTGCGGATCACCTGCTGGATCGCGCGGGAGAAGTCCAGCGAGTTGGGGCCGATGTTGAGGTAGGTCCCGGCCAGCGGGGAGAGCCAGGGGTGGCGGACCAGCAGGGTGCGGTACTCCCGGGCCAGGGACCGCAGTTGGTCGCGCCAGTCCTCCCCGGCCGCCGGGTCGGGGAGCGGGATCTCGCCGTAGACGGCGTCCAGGGCGAGTTCGAGGAGGTCGTCCTTGGTGTCGACGTACCAGTAGACGGACATGGCCGTCACGTTCAGCTCGGCGGCCAGGCGGCGCATGGAGAACTTGGCGAGCCCCTCCGCGTCCAGCAGCCGTACCGTCACCTCGGTGATCCGGTCCCGGTCGAGGCCGGAGGGCTGGCCCCCGCCCCGGCCGCCGCGGCGCGCCTTGCCCTCCAGCCAAACGCTGCCCCGCTCGGCTGCCTTGTTCATGGCGCACCTTCCTCGACTTTCCGGGTGCGGTTCATGCTAGGCGCCCCGCTCGGGGCGCGGGGAACGGCATGACGGGTCGCACCGGGGGCCCGTGGGCGCACACGCGCCGGGCCCCGAACCGCTACGCGCTCACCAGCTCCGAGTCCGCCCGCTCCGCGCGGCGCAGCAGCGCCGCCGCGAGCAGACCGCCGAGGAGCACGGCCAGCGCCCCCACCAACTGGCTGGTCTCCAGACCGGAGGAGAAGGCGTCGGTCAGCTCCCGCTTCTCCCCGGCCGAGTCCGCCGAGGCCAGCGCGGCGGGCAGCGAGGACGCGGCGACCGGGATCAGCGCCGCGAACCGGGAGTTGAGCACGGCACCCAGGACCGCGACGCCGAGCCCGTTGCCGAACTCCGCGAGCGTGCCGTTGATCCCGGCGCCGACGCCGGCCTTCTCGCGGGGGATGGCGCTCATGATCGCGTGGGCCATCGCCGGGTTGGCGACCGCGCAGCCCACGCCGATCAGGACCAGTCCCAACAGGGTTCCCGCGTAGCCGTCGGAGGAGACCGCGATGGACACCAGCCCCGCCGACATCAGCACCATGCCGAGCAGGATCGAGGTGGGGGTGCCCAGCTTCGTCGTCCACTTCGCCGACACCCCGGTGAAGTTGAGCGCCACGACGGTCAGCGCCAGCGGCGCGGTCCGCAGCCCCGCCTCCAGGGGTCCGTAGCCGAGGACGAACTGGAGGTGCTGGGTGAGCAGGAAGAGCGCGCCGCCCATGCCGAAGGTGATCAGCACCGCCCCGGCGACCGCGCCGGTGAACCGGCGGTCCCGGAAGAAGTGCAGGTCGAGCATGGGGTACGGGATGCGGCTCTCCCAGTACGCGAACAGCGCCAGCACCAGGACCGCCAGCGCGCCCGTGGTCAGCACGCGGGCGGAGGTCCAGCCGTGTTCGGGGCCGGAGATGATCGCGTAGACCAGTGCGGCCATGCCGATCGTGGAGAGCAGCGCGCCGAGCAGGTCGGGGCGGTCGCCGCGGGGGTTCTTGGACTCGGGGACGAGGGCGACTACGGCGACCAGGCCGAGCGCCGCGACGGGCAGGTTGATCAGGAAGATCGCGCCCCACCGGAAGTGGTTCAGCATGAACCCGCCGAGCAGCGGGCCGCAGGCGAAGCCGAGGGCGTTGACCGCGCTCCAGATGCCGATCGCCTTCGGGTGCTCCTCGGGCGCGAAGATCTGCATCGCCACCGCGAGCGTCGTGGTCAGCAGCAGCGCGCCGCCGACGCCCATGCCCGCCCGCGCGGCGATCAACTGGCCCGAGCTGTCGGCGAGTCCGGCGACCAGCGAGCCGATGCCGAACAGGGCGAGACCGGTGATCAGCATCTTCTTGCGGCCGTAGCGGTCGGCGGCGCCGCCCGCGGTGAGCAGCAGACCGGACTGCACCAGCGAGTACGCGTTGATCATCCACTGGATGTCGGAGGTCGCCGCGCCCAACTCCTCGGTGAGCGTGGGGATGGCCACGTTCAGGATCGTGTTGTCGAGCAGCACGGTGAGCTGGGCGAGACAGATGACGCCGAGGATCGGCCAACGCTGGGGATGTCCTTCGGACATGGGCATGCTGTACACCGTAGAACAACTCCCATACGGTGTACAGCACGCCCGTTTCCGGCCCGGGTCGGCCCTAGTCGGCCCTAGTCGCCCGCCTTCTGCGTCAGGTCGTAGAAGGTGGCCGAACCGACCGTCACCTCCTTGAAGTTGGCCTCGACCCACTCCGTGATCTGCGCGGAGGTACCGCTGTCGCTGCCGCCCATGCCGCCGCCGGAGCCGCTGGAGATGAAGTAGTGGATCTTTCCGTCCGCCACGTACTCCTTGAACTGGGCCAGCGTCGGGGACGGGTCGGTGCCGTTGAAGCCGCCGATCGCCATCACGGGCTCACCGGTGGAGAGCTGGTAACTCGCCGCGTTCTGGGCGCCGATGGCCGCGGCGGCCCAGGTGTAGTCACCCGCGTCCGCCTCCAGCAGCTCCTTGGCCTCGTCGGAGACCGTGGCGCCGTTGAGCAGACCGCCCACGCCGCCACCGCCACCACCGCCGGCCATGCCGCCCTCGCCGTTCTGCGGAGCCTGCTGGTTCTGCTGGCCGTTCTGGCCGTTCTGGCCGTTCTGCTGGCCCGGCATGCCGCCGCCGAAGCCGCCGCCGGTGCCGCCGTTCGGGGGCTGGCCCATGCCGCCGCCCTGCTGACCCTGACCCTGGCCCTGCCCCTGGCCCTGCTGGCCCGGCATACCGCCGCCGCCACCGCCCGGGAAGCCCCCGCCGCCACCGCCGCCCGGACCGCCGCCGCGGCCGCCCTGCACCGACGGTCCCGCGGTCACGATCGAGCCGGTGTGCGCCTCGCCGACCGTGGTCAGCGTGTACGCCGCGGGACCGGCCAGCGCCGCCACGAGCCCGAGGCTCACGACACCCAGCGCCGCCCGGCGGCCCAGCCTGCTCACGAAGATCAGCCCGAGGGCCGCCAGCAGACCGCCCACCAGCACCAGCCACTTCAGCCACGGCAGGTAGTCCGAGGACCGGTTGAGCAGCACGTACCCCCAGGCCGCGGTGGCGGTCATGGCCGCCGCCAGGGTCAGCGAGGCCCACGCCCGGTCCCGCTTCTCCCAGAGCAGCGCCGAGCCCATGCCGATCAACGGCGCGATGTAGGGGGCCAGGGCCACCGTGTAGTACTCGTGGAAGATGCCCTGCATGTAGCTGAAGACCACCATGGTCGTCAGCAGCGCGCCGCCCCAGACCAGGAACGAGCCGCGCGTGACCGAGGCGCGCCGCGCCTTGCGGGTGGCCACCAGGCCCGCGACCAGCAGGATCAGCGCGGCCGGGATCAGCCAGGAGATCTGGCCGCCGATGCTGGACGAGAACATCCGGTCCCAGCCGGTCTCGCCCCACTGTCCCGTGCCGCCAGCGCCGCCGCCCCCGCCGACGCTGCCGGTCTCCTCGCCGTTGAGCCGACCCAGGCCGTTGTAGCCGAAGGTCAGTTCCAGGAAGGAGTTGTTCTGCGAGCCGCCGATGTACGGGCGGGAGGACGCCGGCCACAGCTCGACGACCGCCACCCACCAGCCGCCCGAGACGACGATGGCGGCGAGGCCGGCGGCCAGCTGACCGATCCGCTTCCTCACCGTCACCGGCGCGCAGACGCCGTACACGAGGGCGAGCGGGGGAAGGATCAGGAAGGCCTGGAGGGTCTTGGCGAGGAAGGCGAAGCCGATCGCGGCCCCGGCCCACAGCAGCCACTTCGTACGGCCGTCCTCCAGTGCGCGGACGACGAAGTAGCAGGCCAGCGCCATCAGCAGGGCCAGCATCGCGTCCGGGTTGTTGAACCGGAACATCAGGGCGGCGACCGGGGTGAGCGCGAGCACCGCGCCGGAGATCAGTCCCGCGGCCGGGCTGAACCGGCGGCGGACGGCCGCGTACACGACGGCGACCGTGCCGACGCCCATCAGCACCTCGGGCACGAGGATCGCCCAGGAGCTGAGCCCGAAGACCCGCACCGCCAGGGCCATCGGCCACAGCGCGGCCGGGGGCTTGTCGACGGTGATGGCGTTGGCGGCGTCCAGTGAGCCGAAGAAGAACGCCTTCCAGGACTCGCTGCCGGCCTGGACGGCCGCGGAGTAGAAGGAGTTGGCGTAGCCGGAGGCGCTGAGGTTCCAGAGGTAGAGGGCGAAGGTGGCGGCGAGCAGGCCGAGGAAGGCGGGGCGGACCCAGCGCGGGTCCTCGGGCCGTCCGCGCCACAGTCTGCGCGGGAGGGGCTGCCTCGGCTCATCGGCGCCGGGCGCCGTGGGACCGGCGGTCGCCGGCTCCGGTACGGCCGTGTCGGTGATGGTCGTCATCGGGGGTCCCCCGGGTCGGTGTCGGCGGGGCGCACGGGCTGAAGCCGCACGGTGGCGTCCCGCCAGGAGTGGTCCGCGGCGTCACCGGCGCGGAAGTGGGGTGCCGGGCGCTGCGGGAGCGGCGGCTGCGGAAGGCTGTGGGCCGGGCCGTGGGCCGGGATGCGGTCCGGGATGCGGTCCGGGACGTGGGTGGCCACGACCGTCGAGGCCGGTGCGTCCTCGCGCCGGTCGGGGAAGACCCAGGCCCGGAAGAGGAGGAAGCGCAGCACGGTCGCGGCGAGGTTGGCGGCGATGAGGACCGCCAGCTCGGTGGAGTGCGCCGGGTCTCCGGTCGCCACGTCGAGCGCGACCAGCGAGCCGCTGGTCAGGGCGAGGCCGATGCCGAACACGACCAGCCCCTGCGCCTGGTGGCGGACGGCCCCGCCCCGGCCCCGCACCCCGAAGGTGAGCCGCCGGTTGGCGGCCGTGTTGGCGACCGCGGAGACCAGCAGGGCCAGCGCGTTGGCCACCTGGGAGCCGGTGAACTGACGGAAGCCGCTGTAGAGCAGCAGGTAGAAGAGCGTGGACATCGCGCCGACCACGCAGAAGCCGACGAGCTGACGGGCCAGTCCCCTCGGCACGTCGTCGATCTCGCGGTCGCGGGGGTCGTCGCCGAAGGGGCGGGCCAGGCGGTCCAGCGGGAGCGAACCGGTGGCCAGGGCCCTGCCGACCCGCCACACGCCCTTGAGGTCGTCCGTGGCGGTCCTGACGATGTGGACGGTGGAGTCGGGGTCGTCGACCCAGTCGACCGGCACCTCGTGGATCCGCAGCCCCGCGCGCTCGGCGAGCACCAGCATCTCGGTGTCGAAGAACCAGCCGGTGTCCTCCACCAGCGGCAGCAGCACCTGGGCGACATCACGGCGGATCGCCTTGAAGCCGCACTGGGCGTCGGAGAAGCGGGCCTGGAGCGAACCGCGCAGGATCAGGTTGTACGAGCGGCTGATGAACTCGCGCTTGGGGCCGCGCACCACGCGGGAGGAGCGGGCCAGCCGGGAGCCGATCGCCAGGTCCGAGTGGCCCGAGATCAGCGGGGCCACCAGCGGCAGCAGCGCGTTGAGGTCGGTGGACAGGTCCACGTCCATGTAGGCGAGGACCGGTGCGTCCGAGGCGGACCACACGGCGCGCAGCGCGCGGCCGCGGCCCTTCTCCTCCAGCCGGAAGTGCCGGACCTCGGCGATCTCCGCCGCCAGCCGTGCCGCCACCCGTGGGGTGGTGTCCGTGGAGGCGTTGTCCGCGACGGTGATGCGGAACGCGTACGGGAAGGTGCGGCTGAGGTGCTCGTGGAGTCTCAGCACGCACGGCCGGAGGTCCTTCTCCTCGTTGTAGACGGGGATCACTACGTCCAGGACAGGCGTACCGGCGTCTCCGGCCGGGAGGTGCTCCCGCGCCGGCAGAGTGCCGGGAGAAGAGTCGGTTCGCATGGAACGACTCTTCTCAAGCGCCCTGTTGCACCCGTGTGGTGGCGCTGTGCTGTGCCTGTGAGTGCGATTGCCAGTTCGTTTCGGGCGACGGCTGCGGGCCGATCGCGGGCAGATGGACCGTGAAGACGGTCCGTCCGGGCACGCTGTCCACGGTCACGGCACCGCCGTGCGCGGTCGCCACGGCCTGCACGATGGCGAGGCCGAGGCCGGTCGAGCCGGAGGAGCGGGAGCGCGAGGTGTCGCCGCGCGCGAACCGTTCGAAGACGTGCGGCAGCAGCTCCGCCGGGATGCCCTGGCCGTCGTCCTCGACGTCCACGCACAGCCACGGCCCGCGCCGCTGCACCCGCGCGGTGACGGTCGTACCGGGCTCGGTGTGCGTACGGGCGTTGGCCAGCAGGTTCACCAGGACCTGTTGCAGCCGGGCCGCGTCCGCGCTGACCAGCGCCGGTTCGTCGGGCAGGTCGAGGCGCCAGTTGTGGTCCCGGCCGGCCGCGCGGGCGTCGCTGATGGTGTCCACGACGAGCGGGACGAGGTCGGTCTGCTCGAACTGGAGCGGCCGGCCGGCGTCCAGGCGGGCCAGCAGCAGCAGGTCCTCCACGAGCAGGGTCATCCGGCCGGCCTCCGACTCGATCCGGCCGAGGGCGTGCTTGGTGTCCGGGCCGACGTCCTCCCGGCCGCGCCGGGTCAGTTCGGCGTAGCCGCGGATGGAGGCCAGCGGGGTGCGCAGCTCGTGGCTGGCGTCGGCGACGAACTGCCGTACCCGCATCTCGCTCTGCTGACGGGAGTGCAGGGCGCCGTGGACGTGGTCCAGCATCCGGTTGAGGGCGGCGCCGACCTTGCCGACCTCGGTGTGCGGGTCGCACTCGGACTCGGGGACCCGCTCGCTGAGGTTCACCTCACCGGTGTGCAGGGGCAGTTCGGAGACCCGGGTGGCCGTCGCGGCGACCTTGCGCAGGGGGCGGGTGGCCACGCCGACGATGACGAAACCGGCGAGGGAGGCGGCGATCAGGCCGGCGGCGGTGACGCTGACCTCTATGAGGATCAGGGTGTTGAGGGTGCTGTCGACTTCCTCGGTGGGCACGGCGACGTAGTAGCTGCCGTTGACCCCGTCCTTGTACTCGACCCGGTACTCGCCGAGGCCGCCCAGGTCGACGGTGTGCTTCCTGCCGTCCTGGGGGACGGAGTTGAGGGCCTGGATCTGGCTCTCGGAGAGGTCGTTGGCGACCATGCCGCTGATGTCGGTGCTGTTCTCGTCGGCCTCGCCGACCTTGGCGGCGGTGATGGAGCCGTTCTGCACCTCGGCGACGACCGTGCGCTTGGGCTGCGGGCCGCGGGTGACGAGTTCGTCGATGGTGAAGCCGTTGTCCTTGGCGACCCCGTTCTCCTTGGCGACCCCGTTGTCCTGGTCGGCCGCGCCGCCCTTGCCCGGGTCGCCGCCCGGCGGCCCGCCGAAACCGGCGGTGCGGCCGACGACCTCGGTGAGCCGTTCGTCGAGCTGGGTGTAGAGGTGGGAGCGCAGGGCCAGGGTGGTGACCGTGCCGATCACGGCGCACACCACGGCGATCAGGACCACGGACGCGACGACGAGCCGCGTCCGCAGGGTCCGCGGCTGTCCCGCCCGCGCCCTCTGCGGACGCGTCCGCCGTCGCCCGCTCATGCGACCGCGGGCTTGATCAGATACCCGGCGCCGCGCCGGGTGTGGATCATCGGCTCCCGCCCGGCGTCGATCTTCCGCCGCAGGTACGAGATGTACAGCTCGACCACGTTGGCCTGACCGCCGAAGTCGTAGGACCAGACCCGGTCCAGTATCTGCGCCTTGCTGAGCACGCGCCGCGGGTTGCGCATCAGGAAACGCAACAGCTCGAACTCGGTGGCGGTGAGGTGGATCGACTGGCCGGCCCGGCTGACCTCGTGGCTGTCCTCGTCGAGGGTGAGGTCGCCGACGACCAGCACGGAGTCGGAGCGGCGGTCGGCGGCGCCGGAACGGCGGATCAGTCCGCGCAGCCGGGCGACGACCTCCTCCAGGCTGAACGGCTTGGTGACGTAGTCGTCCCCGCCCGCGGTGAGACCGGCGATCCGGTCCTCCACGGCGTCCTTGGCGGTGAGGAAGAGGACCGGCACGTCCGGCAGCTCCCGCCGCAGCCGGCCGAGGACGGTCAGCCCGTCCATGTCGGGCAGCATCATGTCGAGTACGACGGCGTCGGGCCGGAACTCGCGCGCGGTCTGGATGGCACCCGTGCCGTCCCCCGCGCTGCGGATCTGCCAGCCTTCGTATCGCAGAGCCATGGAGAGCAGCTCGGTGATCGACAGCTCGTCGTCCACCACAAGCACGCGGACGGGGCTCCCGTCCGGCCTCAGCAGTTCGGTGCGCCCCTGGGGCGAGGTCGTGGTCATGCTGGACACCCTGACCGGGCCCTCTGAGAACACGCTTTCCACAACCTGTGATTTCCCTGAGAAACGCACAGGAGGCTCCCAG
Source organism: Streptomyces sp. NPDC048002 (assembly GCF_040653275.1). Taxonomy (NCBI): domain Bacteria; kingdom Bacillati; phylum Actinomycetota; class Actinomycetes; order Kitasatosporales; family Streptomycetaceae; genus Streptomyces; species Streptomyces sp. NPDC048002. The sequence goes on from NZ_JBEZNL010000008.1 coordinate 103,002, forward strand.
GGAATGCCTGGGTCCGGGGCGTCCGGGCCGGTCAGAACAGCCCTTCCTGGGCGGTTGCCGCCGTTTTGATCCCCCGCACCGGCACGGTGATCTCCGCCCCGTTCACAGCGACGCCCACCGCCACCAGCTGCCAGCCTCTCATCAAGCGGGTGTCGAGGACGACGGCCCCGGCGCCGGTCTCCAGATGCAGATCCGGCCCGGCGACGGCGAGCAACCGGCCGCCGACGGTGCCGCCCGCGACCAGCTCGGCCACCTCACCGACGGCGGGCGGCAGCCCGGCGAGCCCGAAGGCGCCGACGTGATCGACGGGACGGCAGGGTGCCGGGGCGAGCGACTCGGGCCAGCCGGGCAGGGCGCGGGCCCTGGCGTGCAGCAGCTCCACCTCGGCGGCCCGCTCGGCCTCCGTCCCCGGCAGCGCCGAGCGGACGGCCCGCTTGCCGCCGTACGGGATCCGGTCCGGTACGCCGAGGGCCGCGCGGAGCAGCTCCTCGGTGCGGCGGGCGGCCATCAGCGGGCCGGTGCCGAGCCAGCTGAAGCAGACGGCGCCCTGTTCGAGCAGCCTGCGGGAGCCCCGCTCCTCGGCGGTGATCCCGACCTTGACCAGACCGGGACCGAACCAGGCCAGGTAGACCCGGTAGGGCCGCGGATCGTCGGCGACGGTGTCCGCGGCCACGGAGTGCGCGCGGTCCAGCCGGGCGCACTCCTCGCACCGCACGCCGGTGCTGCGGCCCGGCACGACAGCCCGTACCGGGCAGGCGTTGCCCCGGGCCCCCACGCAGGTCCGCGCGGCGCTCTCCAGCACCCCGAAGGCCACCCGCTTGCCCCGGGTCAGCGCCGTGCGCCGCCCGCCGCCCCACTCCAGCACGGGTTCGCCCCGGTCCCACCGGAGCCCCGTGCACGTCCATGTCCGCGCCATCGCTCCGAGCGTAGGCGGCGCCACTGACATCCACGGGTGGCGCCGGCCTCCACGGGTATCGCCGGCCTCCATAGGTGGCGCCGGCCTCCACGGGTGCCGCCGGCATCCATAGGTGCCGCTGACATCCACCGCTGCCGCGTTCCCGGCTCAGCGTCGTCGTCCCGCCGGCCGCACGTCCTCCCGCGCGTCGTAGGCGAGCCGGGCCCGCTCCACCTCCGCGAGGTTCACCGACCACTCGGACAGGGCGGCGAAGAGCGGCGCCAGGCTGCGGCCCAGCGCGCTGATCTCGTACTCCACGCGCGGCGGAACCTCGGGGTGGTAGGTGCGCACGACCAGCCCGTCCCGTTCCAGCCGGCGCAGCCGCTCGGTGAGCACCTTCGGCGTGATGGTGCCGATCCGGCGCTCCAGCTCGACGAAGCGTTGCCGCCCGTACTCGTTCAGGGACCACAGGATCGGTGTGGTCCACCGGCTGAACACGACGTCGACGACGGGCGCGACGGGACAGGCGTTCTCGGGTACGACCCCGCCCGACGTGTGCTCGGTCACATCCACCGTCTCCCCCGATACTTTCCTCTAGGTACCTGCTTACCCCGCAAAAGTACCGTCCTCCGCAAGGGAGTTGACGACGTTGACGACATTGACGACGTGTTACGGAGGACGAGGATGATCGTGGTGACGGGAGCGACGGGCCGCGTGGGACGGCCGCTGGTACGCGCACTGGCCGACGCGGGGGAGCGGGTCACCGCGGTCTCGCGCCGCGCCCCGGCTCCGGCGGACCTGCCCCCGGCTGTCCGCCACCACCGGGCGGACCTGGCCGAACCGGCGGCCCTGGGCCCCGCCCTGGAGGGTGCCTCGGCGCTCTTCCTGCTGACCTCGGGGGAGTTCCTCGGCGCGGGCGGCGACCTGGGCGCGGTGATGGACGTGGCCGTGGCCGCCGGGGTGCGGCGGGTGGTGCTGCTCTCCTCGCAGGGCGTGGGCACCGGCCACCACCCCTCGGCGCTGGAGGACACCGTGCAGGCCGCGGAGGCGGAGTGGACGATCCTGCGCCCCTCCGGCTTCCACAGCAACGCCCTCCAGTGGGCGGAGTCGGTCCGCGCCCGCCGTACGGTCGAGGCGCCCTTCGCGGACGTGGCGCTGCCGACCGTGGACCCGCTCGACATCGCGGGCGCCGCCGCGGTGACCCTGCGCGAACCCGGCCACGCCGGCCGGACCTACGACCTGACCGGCCCCGCCCCCGTCTCCCCCAGGGAGCAGACCGAGGCCATCGAGGCGGCGCTGGGCGAGCCCGTGCGGTGCGTGGAGCTGACCCGGGCGCAGGCGCGGGACCGCATGACACGGTTCATGCCGGAACCGGTCGTGGAGAGCACGCTCGACATGCTGGGCAGTCCGCCCGAGGCGCTGCGGCGGGTGAGCGCCGACACCGAACACCTCCTCGGCCGCTGCCCGTACGCCTTCGCCGACTGGGCCGCGCGGCACGCGGACGCGTTCAAGTAGCCCCGCGCCGGGGGGCGTCCCGTCCTTCCCGGTAGGGCTGGCCCCACCCTGTATCCGCCGGTGGGCCACCTCGTCCGGGCGGGCGGATCACGGGATCGTTTGAGCACGGCCGAACGAGCCGCCCGCTCAACACCCGCCTCCCGGAAGGACGTTCCATGACGTCGCCCCTCGCCTCCTTCGCCCGGTTCGTGGTGTGCGGGGGCGGCGTCGGCCTGGTGTCCGGTGCCACGGTCCCGCTGCTGGCGGACTCGATGCCCTGGGCCCTGGCCAACGCCCTCGTCACCGTGGCCTCCACGCTGCTCTGCACGGAGCTGCACGCGCTGTTCACCTTCGGCACGGGCCGCCGGCCGGGCCTGCGCGGACACCTCCGGTCGGCGGCCTCGGCTGCGGTGGCGTACGGGGCGACCTCCGCCGCCGTCCTTCTCCTGCACCTGCTGAAGCCGTCCCCCACCCTGCTGTGGGAACAGACGGTCTACCTCACGGCGGCGGCCCTGGCGGGCATCGGCCGCTTCCTGGTGCTGCGCCTGCTGGTCTTCGCACCGGAGGCGGACCGCGGCCCGCGCGGGCGCGAAGTCCGGGCACGCGCTGCCACTACCGACGCGGACCAGCCCGAGCTGGTAGGTCTCGCCCCACCTCACCCCGGGTTCCGCGTGCCGTGCCCCCATGGCCATGCGATCTCTTCCCCCGGACGGGAAAAGCACGAGAGGCCCCGGATCTCTCCGGGGCCTCTCGCTGATGTGCACTCGGCAGGATTCGAACCTGCAACCTTCTGATCCGTAGTCAGATGCTCTATCCGTTAAGCTACGAGTGCTTGTTCTGTTTTCCGTCGCTCCCGGGCTTGCGACCCGCTCGCGGCGACAGGAAGAACATTACATGACTGCCGCCGCCATGTGAAATCCATTGGCCGCACCCCTTGTGACCTGCGGAAATGACATTTGAGGTCCGTCCGGGGACAGAAGCACCGAAGCCCCGGTCGAGTGACCGGGGCTTCGGTGATCTACGGCGGAGGCGGAGGGATTTGAACCCTCGATGGGCTTTAAGACCCAAACCGCATTAGCAGTGCGGCGCCATAGACCGGACTAGGCGACGCCTCCACACATCCCAACCGCGCGAGCGCGAATGGTGCGTGCCGATGATGACACAGTCGAGCGCGGTGTCACCAATCGCCCCCCACGGTACTAGGCGGGCCGGGTGCGGGGCAAAGCCCTTGCCGCTGGTGGGGCGCGCCGCGCAACGTCCTGGGGCTCGGGGCGTTAGTCAGGTCATGTTGCAGGTCTTCCGCGCCCACGGCGCGCACCGCGCCGAGCCCGTCCGTCGTTCCGGCCCGGCCGGCCGCCTGGGGCGGCTCCTCGTCGTCGCCGCCGGATCGGTGGCCGCCGCGTCCGCCACCTCCGTCGCCCCCGTCTCGGCCGCCGCCGGGGAAACGCCCGCGGGCACCCGCCTCGTCGAGGGGACCCCCCTCGTCGACGAGGCGCGGGCCTGGCCCTCGCTGCCCGGCGGCACGAAGGACGGGGACCGTCTCACCGTCACCGTGCGGAACGCGGGCGAGGCGGACGGCCGGTACGAGCTGTACTGCCACCCGGGCGCCGGCGACCACCCCGACGTCGACGGCGCCTGCGCGGCCCTCGACCGGGGCACCACCTGGGGCAAGGACACCTTCGCCCCCGTGCCGGAGGGCAGCTTCTGCACCATGCAGTACGGCGGGCCGGCCACCGCCCACGTCACCGGGACCTGGGCCGGACGGCCCGTGGACGCCCGGTTCGACCGGGGCGACGGCTGCGAGATCGCCCGCTGGGACCGGCTCGTCCCGGTCCTGCCCGATCTGCGGCCCGCGGGCCGGGAGTGACCCGCTGACCCGCACAGGTCGTACAACGGCTGCGTAAAAGTCCCGCGAAGGTCTCGCGGAGCGAGGGAGGCGGTCGTACGTTCTGGGTCACTTCGTAGTGCGACGTCGCTCTCATCCGGCGCCCTCGTCACAACCCCAGCCCTTAGACTCCCTCGCGTGACACGTCGCGGGCCGGTTGGCAAGATGGCCCGAGCGGTCGGCAAGGTGCGGTAACAGGAGGGAAGCGTCTCGTGAGCAGCAGGCCATCCCGAGGCGCTGCTCGCCTCGCAGCCATACTCGACGCGCTCCCCGATGCGTTGGTGCTGGTCAACGCCAATGGGACCGTCGTCAACGCCAACACCATCGCGCTGGAGGCCTTCGAGGCCCCGGGCACCGCACTGGTGGGGCGCGGGCTGCTCGACCTGCTGCCGGAGTTCGACTCCAAGCTGATCCCCGGCTCCATGCGGCGCCCCGACCACATGGACCCGCGGGGCCGGACCAAGCCGACCCGGATGACGGCCCGCCGCACCGACGGCGGCGAGTTCCCGGTCGAGGTCACCAGCGCGAACCTGGAGAACGGCCAGCAGGCCTACGACGGTTACGGCTACGCCGGCGACGAGCTGCTGATGCTGGTCGTGCGCGACCTGTCCGGGACCATCGACACCGAGGCCGAGCTGGCCCGTTCGCAGCGCCAGACGGAGATGATCCTGCGCGCCGCCTCCGAGGGCGTCGTGGGCACCGACACCGACGGCCGGATCGTCCTCGTCAACCCGGCCGCCGCGCAGATCCTCGGCTACCGGGCCAGCGACCTCGGCGGCCGCGAGCTGCACACCCTCGTCCTGCACTCCCGCCCCGACGGCGGGCCCTTCCCGTACGACGAGTCGCCGCTCGCCGACACCCTGCGGTCCGGGCGCAAGCACCGGGTGCGCGGGCAGGTGCTGTTCGCCAAGAACGGCGACAAGGTCCCGGTCGACCTGACCACCGCGCCGGTGCGCGACGGCGACCAGCTGGTCGGCGCCGTGATGACCTTCACCGACCGGCGGCCCTTCGACACGCTCGCCGACGAGAAGGCCGACGCCGAGAAGCGGCACGAGGCGGAGCTGGAGCGGCTCGCCGAGGAGCACGCCTCCGAGCTGACCGCGCTGCGGCAGAAGCACGTGGCCGAGGTCGAGGACCTCCAGGAGCGGCACCAGGAGGAACTCGCCGCCGGTGAGGACCGGTACGCGGCGCTCGGCGAGCGGGAGAAGGACCGCTACGAGGCTCTCGCCGGCCGCCACGAGCAGTTGCTGACCCTGCTGGGTCAGTCGCTGCGCGGCCCCCTGGACGAGCTGCGCCGGGAACTGGCCGCGCTGGCCGCCGACGACGCGGGCCAGCTGTGGCCCGAGGCCAACCAGGTGCTGCACCACCTGTCGGCCGGCTACTCCCGGATCACCACCCTCATCGACAACGTCCTCGGCTACCAGCACCTGGACACCGGCGGCGAGGCGATCGCCCGTACGAAGGTGATGCTGGACGCGGTCGTCGCGGCCGGTGTCGACGGGGCCGTCGAGCTGATCGGCCCCGGGCGGGTGCAGTTCGCCGTGCACGCGCCGCCCATCGAGGCGGAGGTCGACTCCCGGCTGCTCGCGACCGCGCTCGCGCATCTCGTCGCCGACGTCGCGGGTGTCGACGCGACCGGCAACGCGCCCGTGTCGGCGGGCGGCTACATGGACAACACGGTCGTGGTGGCCGCCGCGCAGCGCGGCGAGGTCGTCCGGATCGAGGTGCGCGGGCCGTACCCCGGCGGGGACCCGGTGCACGAGCCGATCGTGCGCGGGATCGTCCGGGCGCACGGCGGTGTGCTCCAGACGCACGAGGTGCCGGGCATGAGCGGCAGCGCGTTCGTGCTGGAGGTGCCGATCGGCGGTGGCGCGGGCGCGGTCCCGGCCGCCGAGATCGTCCCCGTGGCGGCCGAACCGGCCGTCGAGCAGCCCCCGGCGGGCGGGCGGCGGCGGGCCCGGCGGTCGTCGGTGGACGCCTTCCTGGAGAGCGAGGTCGCCGGCCCGGCCGCCGACGCTCCCGAGGCCGACTCCGCGCCCACCGGACGGCGCAGGCGCCGGGCCGTTGAGGAGGCGGCGCCGGTTCCGGCGCAGGCGGAGGCCCCGGCCGAGGGTTCCGGCGGTACGGGACGGCGGCGCGGGCGTGCGGCGGAGGTCGCCGGTGCCGAGGGTTCCGGTGCGGAGGTCGCCCTCGTGGGCGGTCCCGACGCCGGGGTGTCCGAGGGTGCCGTCGTGACGGCCGCCGAGCACGCGGCGGGTACCGCGGCGGTGGGCACCGGGCTCGGCGGCACGGTGCCGCCGCAGGGTGTGCCGGCGCCGGGCGGCCGGCGGGCGCGGCCCGACTCCGGCGAGCAGCCCGCGCTGCCCGCGGCACTGCCCGCCGCGGCACCGGCCGCCGCTCCCGGGTCCGTTCCGGCCCAGGGCGGTTCGGAGGAGGACGGGCAGCCCACCGGGCGTCGTCGGCGTGCGCTGGCGGCGGCCAACGAGCGCGCCGCGGCGCAGGACTCCGGTCCGCGCACGGTGTTCGCCCTGCCGCCCGCGGAGGCGGACCGCCCGGACGCGGCCGCGGAGAGCGCCGCGACCGGGCGGGCGCAGGCACCGGTGCAGGGGCAGGGGCAGGGCCAGGGACAAGTACAGGTACAGGGACAGGCTCCCGGGCTTGCCCCGGCGCAGGCTCCCGCGCCGATGCCGGGACCGGCACCGGCACCGGGACCGGCACCAGGACTCGTACAGGCTCAGGGGCAGGCGCCCGGGCTGGTGCAGGCTCAGCCTCAGGTGCCTGGGCAGGTGCCCGGGCTCGTGCAGGCTCAGGGGCAGGCGTCCGGTCGTACGCAGGGACCGGTGCAGGGGCAGGCGCCCGGGCTGGTACAGGCACCCGGGCTCGTACAGCAACAGGGTCAAGCTCCTGGGCAGGCGCCCGGACTCGTACAGGCACAGGGCCAGGTCCCTGGGCAGGCGCCCGGACTCGTACAGGGGCAGGGGCAGGCGGCCCCGCTCGCGCCCGCTCCCATGCCGCTGCCCGCGCCGGTTCCGGCTCAGGTTCCGGGGGACGGCGCCGAGGGCGTCGGCGTCGATGACGGACGGCACGACGCCGTACCGCACGACCAGGCCGACGACCACACGCCGCCGCAGCCGCATCCGACGAGCACGCCGACCGGGCGCCGTCGGCGTGCCGTGGCGCAGCCGGAGCAGCCGCAGGCCCAGGAGGGCGTCGCGCAGCCGGTTCCGGCGCAGGAGCCCGGGGCTCCGGCGCCCGCCGCCTCCGGACCGCTTCCCGCCGAGGCCGCTCCTGGCACGGCCACCCCGGCCCAGGGCACCCCCGCCCCCCAGCCGTGGCCCGCCACGGACGAGACCCCGAGCGGCGGTACCGCCGTACCCGCCGACCCGGCGGCGGCGCAGGGCACGCCCGCCGCCGGTACTCCGCTGCCGCCCGAGACGGCCGCCGCGCCCGCGGCCCGTGCCGCGCAGCCGCTGCCCGCCGAGGCGGCGGCCCCCGCCGACCCCAACTCCACGCAGGGACGCGCCATAAGCGTGCGCACGCTGGGGCAGGGGGTGCCGTTCACCCGGCAGGCGGCACAGGTGCAGCAGCCCTCGGCGACGCCTCCCCCGCATCAGACGAACGGCTCGGGCCGCCGGCGCAAGCTGGGCAACCGGCCCGACGCCGCCGGTGACCGGCCGGAGCAGACGGCACGGCCGCATCCGCAGGCCGAGCAGTCGCAGCCGGCGCAGACCGGACCGTCCCGGCCCGCGCGGGGCACCGAGGGGACGGGGCGGTCGTACGCCATAGGGGCGCCGGACGAGAACGCCGCCGAGGGGCCCGAGCCGCTGGACGGTCCGGGCGGTGCGGTGGAGGTCTCGGACACCCCGCGCCCGCAGCCGATGGACGACGAACTGCCGCCGGAGCCGCTGGACAACCCGCGCCGGCTGCTGGTGTGGCCCGCGCCGGACGTCACCACCCAGCAGGCGCTGAGCGACCGCGGCTACCGGCCGGTGATCGTGAACTCGCGCGAGGAGGTGGACGCGCAGATCGCGGCGTTCCCGGCCGCGCTGTTCGTGGACCCGCTGACCGGCCCCATCACCCGGACCGCGCTCCAGTCGCTGCGCCAGGCCGCGGTGGCCGCCGAGGTGCCGGTGATGGTGACGGCGGGGCTCGGCCAGGCCACGCGGGAGGCCGCCTACGGTGCCGATCCGGCCGTACTGCTGAAGGCGCTGGCGCCGCGGGACAGTGAGCAGCACCCGCCGCGGGTGCTGCTCATCGAGGAGCACGCGGAGATCGCGCTGGCGCTGACCGCGACGCTGGAGCGGCGCGGGATGCAGGTGGCGCGGGCCGCGAGCGACGCGGACGCGGTGACGCTGGCGGGCCAGTTCCGGCCGAACCTGGTCGTGATGGACCTGCTCCAGGTGCACCGGCACCAGGCCGGCATCGTGGACTGGCTGCGCGCGAACGGGCTGCTCAACCGCACCCCGCTGGTCGTCTACACGGCCGCCGTCGACCAGGCTGACCTGCCGCGGCTGGCGTCGGGGGAGACGGTGCTGTTCCTCGCGGAGCGCTCGACGAGCCCCGAGGTGCAGAGCCGGATCGTGGACCTGCTGGCGCGCATCGGCACCAACTGACCCCGTCCGCCCTGCCGGACGGCTCTCAGGGCGCGACGAGTCTGCGGGCCGCCTCCCGGACGGAGGCGCGCAGCCGCTTCTCGTCGCCGGCCTCGGCGCCGATGACGATCCGGCGCATCTGCGGGACGACGGTGGCCCAGTTGGCCAGCGCGATCAGCAGGAAGAGCAGGTCGGCGGCGGGGACGGCGTCGCTGATGACACCGCGTTCCTGGCCGTCCCGGATGGCGTCGATCTTGTGCCGGTAATGTTCCCGGCGCCCGGCCTCGTCGGGCAGCTCGGTGGTGGCGCCGTACTCCAGGCCCTCCCAGAAGAGCAGTCTCAGCACCTCGGGGTGCGCGGCGTGGTAGTCCATCACGCGGTCGGTCCAGCCCTCGATGTCGTCGGGGTCGACGGGGATGGCGACGGCCAGGTCGAGCATGACCCGCTCCAGGACCTGCGTGAAGAGCTGGGCCTTGTTGCCGAAGTAGGCGTAGATGAGCTGCTTGTTGGCCTTGGCCTCGGCGGCGATGCGGTCGATGCGGGCGCCCGCGATGCCGTGCCGGGAGAACTCGGCGACGGCGGCGTCGAAAATGCGGGCCTTGGTGGCCTCGGGGTCCCTCACCGCCATGACGGCTGCTCCTTCGCTGGTATGGGCTCAGGGTAGCGGGACGGGTAACCAACTGTTTGGTTGACAGGGAATCCGGCGGCGGAAGAGACTGTTGACGCTTCCAACCAACCAGTTAGTTGTTCGAGCTCGCTCGAAGGAGTGCCTCCGCTCATGCCGTCAGCCCAACCGGCCGCCGCCCGGCTCCGGTCCCCCGGCCGGCTCCGGTCCCCCGGCCGCGAGCCCGCCGCCCGCACGACGTCACCCGGCTTCTTCCTGACCCTGATCGCGGTCTGTACGGCCGTCACGGCCGCCAACATCTACCTGGCCGCCCCGCTGCTGCCCCTGATCGCCGACGACTTCGGCTCCACGGCGTCCTCGGTGGCCTGGATCGCCTCGGTCGCCCAGTTCGGCTACGCCGTGGGCCTGCTGCTCTTCGCCCCGCTCGGGGACAGCGTCAGCCGGCGCCGCCTGGTCGGCACGCTGACCCTGGTGACGACGGCGGCCCTGGTGGCCGGTGCGGTGGCGCCCGGTACGGCGGCCCTCGCGGCGGCGGTGTTCGTGGCGGCCGCCGCGACCGTTATACCGCAGCTGCTGGTCCCGCTGGTCGCCGAGCGCGCCCCGGCCCACCACCGCGCCCGCCATGTCGCCGCGGTCGTGGCCGGCCTGTTCACCGGCATCGTCGCGGCCCGCGTGCTGGGCGGTCTGGCCGGATCGGCCTTCGGCTGGCGCTGGGTGTTCGCGGGCTCCGCCGTCCTGACCCTCGCGCTCGGACTCGCCACCGCGTGGGTGCTGCCCGCCGAGCGGCGCCGCGGCGGACGGGGCGCCCTGGCGGGCCTCGCCACCCTGCCGGGCCTGGTGCGCAGCTCGCCCGACCTGTGGCGGGCGTGTCTGCGGCAGGCGGGGATGTTCGGCGCGTGGAGCGCGCTGTGGACCTCGCTGGCGCTGCTGCTCACGGGCGAGCCGTACGAGCTGTCCACCGCCACGGCGGGCCTGTTCGGGCTGCTGGGGCTGGCGGCCAGCGTGGTCGCGCCGCTGGCGGGCGGTCTGGTGGACCGGTTCGGCGCGGCGAAGGTCGTCCGGGCCGCGTACGCGCTGGCCGCGGTGTCGGTGCCGTTGTTCTGGCTGGGCGGGCAGGTCATGGCCGCCCTGTTCGTGGCGGCGGTCGCCGTCCACGCGGCCCTGGTCGCCTCCCACGTCGCCAACCAGACGCTGGCGCTGACCACGACCTCCTCCCCGGCCACCGCGAACACCGCCTACGTGGTCGCCGGCTTCGCGGGCGGCGCCACCGCCTCCGCCCTGGCGGGCCTCGCCTTCGGCCGGTTCGGCTGGAGCGGGGTGTGCGCGGTGGCGGCGCTCTGGCTGGCGCTGGGCTGGGCGGCGACGGCGGGCCGGCGAGCCGCCCGGGGCTGAGCCCGGGGATGAGCCCGGGGATGAGCCCGGGCGCGTCGGCACCGGGGGAGCGGTGTCGGTGGAGCGGTGCCGGTGGAGCGGTGTCGGCGGAGCGGTGCCGGTGGAGCGGTGCCGGGCACCGCTCCGGGCCGCGTGCTCAGGACTGGTACAGCGACTGAAGCCTGGTGACCCGTCCCTCGCCGTCGAAGCTCAGGTCGTACCCGAGGAGTTCACGCTCCGGATCCGGCCGGGCCGTGAGCCGGCTGACGAACTCGGCCTGGGAGTAGGACGCGGGGTGCTTCCCGTCGCCGAGCGGGACGGACAGCAGCACCGTGGCGTCCTCGGCCATGGGCACTTCGGTGTAGGGCCCCTCGCCGGGGGTGATCACCCACGCCTCGAACTGGTCGTGTGCCTCCTTCTCTGCGGGCCGCACGGACAGGTACGTCCGTCCACCGGCGGTCCGGGCCCGCTCGATCTGGACGAACTGCTTGGTCCCGGCCCAGGGGGCCGTGCCGGACGGATCATCGGCACCGCCCGTCGCAGTGGACGGTGCCGTCGCATCGTCGGTCGACGGGGAGGGCGCCCCGGAGGAAGGCGTCGCGGAGGGCGCCGCGGACGTGGTGGTCGCGGGGCCGTCCGCCCGCCCCTCGCCGTCACCGCCACAGCCGGCCAGGGCCACCAGGGCGATGCCGAGAACGGTGAGGCGGCGCACGGCGGCCCGGCGGTGTGAAGCACGCATGGTCAAGGTCCCCCAGGAATCAGGTGTGTTCGGGATACACGGCCTCTACGCACGACCCCACCCTCCGGGTTGCATCCCGGAGCGATCTCTTTTCGCGGGACCCGCCTCACGGCCGCCGCGACCCGCCATACGGCCGCCGCACCCCACCACAACGCCTCATCCGTCGAGCCAGTACGCCTCCCGCAGTGACTGCACGCGGCCCTCGCTGTCGTAGTCGATGGCGAACACCCAGCGCGGCCCGGCGGCCAACTGGTCGACCAGCGAGCCGAGTTGCACGTCCTCAGGTTCCCCGCCGGCCAGTTGCCGTGCCTCGACCAGCGTGCCCCGCGGCAGGGTCAGGGTGTGCGCCGAACCGGCGGGTGCCGCGGTGCCCCGTACGGTCCGGAGCCCGTCGACGGTGACCCGCACCGTGTCGCCCTGCGCCACCGCGCCGTACACATAGCCCAGTTCGGCGGCGTACTCCTCGCCCGGAGCGGGTGTCGGCGGTACGAACGACGAGACGGCCGGCGTCGGCAGGACGGCGGCGGGCTCGGGTTCGCGCAGGAGGGTCCGGGTCAGCGCCAGACCGCCCACGGCCACGGCCACGGCCACGGCCAGCAGGACGCCGCCGGAGGCCCGAGCGGCCCGTCTGCGGCGCAGTCGTCGCTCACCGCGCGCCCGGATCCGGTCGGCGGCCGGCGGCACCACCTGCCGGCGGCCCGACTCGGCGAGGTCGGCCAGACGGGCGTGCAGACGGGCGTCCAGGCGGGCGTCCTGGCGGGCGTCCTGGCGGGCGTCCTCGCGGGCGTGCAGCTCCCTCTCGTCAGCCATGGCGCACCTCCGGCGACCGTGTCGTACGCGGGTCCAGCTCCGTATCGGCCAGCAGCCGTGCCAGTGCCGCCCGGCCCCGGCTCAGCTGCGCCTTGACGGTACCGACCGGGCAGCCGGCCTCGGCGGCCACCTGCTCGACCGTGAGGTCGCACAGGTGGTGCAGGACCACGGCCCGCCGCTGCGCCTCGGGGATCTGGCGCAACGCCTCGACCAGCACCACATGGTGCGGTTCCGGCGGCGGCACCGCGCCCGGCGGGCCCTGTCGGCGGGCGAAGGCCAGGGCACTGCGCACCCGTCGCCACCGGCTGACCGCCAGCCGCCAGGCCACCGTGCGCACCCACGCCTCGGGGGCTCCGTCCAGATCCAGCTCGCTCCGCCGTTCCCAGGCCCGGACGAACGCCTCCTGGACCACGTCCTGGGCCTCGGCGAGGTCGCCCGTCATCGCGTACAGCTGGCCGGTGAGCCGGCCGACGCTCGCCGCGTAGAAGGCGTCGAACTCCTGCTCGTCGGTGCCCCGGGCGCCGGGCGGTTCTTCCGGTCTTCGCATCCCTCTCCCATCACGCCGCACGGTGCCACCCGGCGCCCCCGCGGCACAAGGAGCCGGCGACGCGGGCACGTCGCTGTACGGGCGGCGGCGGCCCGGCAACCCCGCGCACCGCGCACCCCGCACCCCACACCCCACACCCCGCCCGGCCGCTACCGCGGTGAGGGATCCGGGGTGGCGGTGACGGCACGGGGGAACAGCATGAGAAGGCTCACGAGGACGGTCGTCGGTCTCACCGCCGCGGTCGGGATCGCCGCCGGCGGCCTGGGCGCAGCGGGCACGGCGTCGGCGGCACCCGCGCCGGCTCCCGCGCCGGCTCCCGCGTCGGCTCCCGCGTCGGCACAGCAGGGGGTGGCCGGCGTCGAGGTGGCGCCGCTCGCGGTGGTCAACCTGGGGCTGACCACCACCCGGGCCAAGCACTGGCAGTGCTTCCTGCGCGATGTCGGCTACAGCCCCGGCACCATCGACGGACTCGTCGGTACCAACACGGTCATCGCACTGCAGCTCTTCCTGAACCGCTTCGGCGACAACAACCTCGCCATCGACGGGAGCCCCGGCCCTGCGACCAGGTCGGCGTTCTCGACCTTCAACGCCCCGAACTACTGCGCCTGAGCCCACGCCCCGAACGAAGGACAGCCCCCGGCGCACACCGGGGGCTGTCCAGTCCTGCGGACGCGTCAGCCGAGCTTCTCCACGTCCAGCTCGCCCGTCGCGTACTGCCGGCGCAGCACCTTCTTGTCGAACTTGCCGACGCTGGTCTTCGGGACGGACTCGATGATCGACCAGCGCTCCGGGAGCTGCCACTTGGCGATGCCCGCCTCGTCGGCGAGGAACGTGCGCAGGGCGGCGAAGTCGGCCGACGAACCCTCCTTCAGGACCACCGTGGCCAGCGGCCGCTCGCCCCACTTGTCGTCGGGCACGGCCACCACGGCCGCCTCCGCGACCTCGGGGTGGGCCATCAGGGCGTTCTCCAGCTCCACCGACGAGATCCACTCGCCGCCGGACTTGATGACGTCCTTGGCCCGGTCGGTCAGGGTGAGGAAGCCGTCCGCGCTGATGGTGCCGACGTCACCCGTCTTCAGCCAGCCGTCCGCGCTGAACTTGTCCTCGGGGCGCAGGGGTTCGGCGTCCGCGCCGTTGTAGTAGGCGCCCGCGATCCACGGACCGCGGACCTCCAGCTCGCCCGCCGACTCGCCGTCCCAGGGCAGGCGCTCCCCGCCGGGACCGGTCAGGCGGGCCTCCACCGACGCCGGGAAGCGGCCCTGGGTGAGGCGGTAGCCGAACTCCTCGTCCGTGCCGACCGCGTGGGCCGGCGGACGGGCGATCGTGCCGAGCGGGGAGGTCTCCGTCATGCCCCAGGCGTGGCAGACCCGCATGCCGAGCCGGTCGAACGCCTCCATCAGGGAGGGCGGACAGGCCGAGCCGCCGATGGTGACCTGGCCCAGCGAGGAGACCTCGCGCGGACGGGCCGTCAGCTCGCCCAGCAGGCCCTGCCAGATGGTGGGCACGGCGGCCGCGTGGGTCGGCTTGATGCTCTCGATCATCTCGGCCAGGGGAGCCGGCTGGAGGAAGCGGTCCGGCATCAGCATGTTGACGCCGGTCATGAAGGTCGCGTGCGGCAGGCCCCAGGCGTTCACGTGGAACTGCGGGACCACGACGAGGGACGTGTCCTGGTCGGTCAGGCCCATCGACTGGGTCATGTTGACCTGCATCGAGTGCAGGTAGATCGAACGGTGGCTGTAGACCACGCCCTTGGGGTCACCGGTCGTGCCGGAGGTGTAGCACATGGACGCCGCGGCACGCTCGTCCAGCTCGGGCCAGTCGAACGCGGTCGGCTTCCCGGCGAGCAGCTCCTCGTACTCGTGCACCCGGACCGGCAGGTCCGCGAGCCCGGAACGGTCGCCGGGGCCCGAGACCACCACGTGCTCGATGGTCTTCAGGTGCGGGAGCAGCGGCACCAGCAGCGGCAGCAGCGAGCCGTTGGCGATCACCACCCGGTCGGCCGCGTGGTTGACGATCCAGGCCAGCTGCTCCGGGGGCAGCCGGAGGTTGAG
The DNA here is from genome assembly GCF_040653275.1 of Streptomyces sp. NPDC048002. NCBI lineage: Bacteria > Bacillati > Actinomycetota > Actinomycetes > Kitasatosporales > Streptomycetaceae > Streptomyces > Streptomyces sp. NPDC048002. The sequence goes on from NZ_JBEZNL010000008.1 coordinate 118,011, forward strand.
GGTGTGCAGGACCGCGCCCATGGAGGGGATCGCGAAGTACGCCTCGACGTGCTCGGCGTTGTTCCACATCAGGGTCGCGACCCGCTCGTCGTCCGCCACGCCCAGGTCGTCCTTGAGCGCGTGCGCCAGCTGGGCGGCACGGGTGCCGATCTCGGCGAAGGAGCGGCGGTGCGGCTCGGCCTCGCCGGTCCAGGTGATCACCTCTGATGTGCCGTGGATCGACGACCCGTGGGCCAGGATCCTGGAGATCAGCAGCGGTACGTCCTGCATGGTGCTCAGCACGGCGGTCCTCCCGGGGCGACATTGCCTACGCGGTGGTAAGGGTTGTGCAAAGTCTGCGCACATACCGTGCGGTATGTCACTAGGGGGGCGTGATCGATCAGATCACGTTGCGTTCATCGGGCGGGCGCGGTAGCGGGGTGGGGGCGGTAGCGGGGTGGGGGTGGCGCCGGGGGTCGGCACGCCGGCAGGCGGCACGCGAGGAGGGTGGGCACGCTAGCGGGTCGAGGCGCTGCGAGGTGGGGGCGCCAGCGAGTCGGCGCGCTACGGGGTGGCGGGCTACGGGGTGGCGCGCTACCGGGTCGGGGCCAGCTCGGGGTCCTCGCGGAGTTTGCCCAGGGCGCGGGAGACCGCCGACTTCACCGTGCCGACGGAGACCCCGAGCACCTCGGCCGTCTGGGCCTCGCTGAGGTCCTCGTAGTACCGCAGGACGACCATCGCCCGCTGGCGCGCCGGCAGCTTCATGACCGCGCGCCACATCGCGTCGCGCAGCGCCTGCTGCTCCGCGGGGTCCTCACCGCCGGAGCAGCACTCGGGCTCGGGCAGTTCGTCGGTCGCGAACTCGTCGACCTTGCGTTTGCGCCACTGCGAGGTACGGGTGTTGACCAGCGCCCGGCGCACATAGCCGTCGAGCGCGCGATGGTCCTCGATGCGCTCCCAGGCGACGTACGTCTTGGTGAGCGCGGTCTGCAACAGGTCCTCGGCATCGGCGGGGTTCGCGGTGAGCGACCGGGCCGTCCGCAGCAGCACCGGCTGGCGGGCCCGCATGTAGGACGAGAACGACGGGTAGGCGAGGGTCTGCGCCCTGGGTGCGGCGGCCTTCGAAGCGCTGGTGCAGACGGGTGTGGTCATGACTCCACGCTAGGAGCGCACCCCACCCCCGCTCATCGGCCGGAGGTCCCGAAGCCGAGTCCGCCTCAGGTTGTAGGGGTGGGGCAGGCTCCACCTCCTGAGGGTGGACGAGAGGGCGGGAACTACTGCGGGTTTACCCCTGGGGGAGTACGGCCGCGGTCGGCGCCGGGGCGCCCCACCCGCAGTCGGGCGGACACCCTCCCCGGGACCGTGCGTGCCGTCCCCGGGACCGTGCGTGCCGTCCCCGGGACCGTGCGTGCCCTCCCCAGGACCGTGCGTGCCCTCCCCGGGACCGTGCAGTGCCCCCGCCGCAGTCGGGCAGTGCCCCCGCCGGAGCCGGGCAGTGCCCCCGCCGGAGCCGAGTGGCGCCGGAGCCGAGTGGCGCCGCACCCCGGCCCCGCACGCCCGCCCCGCACACCCACAACGCGCCCCCGCCCCTCCCCCGCCCCTCACCCGTCCCCCGCCCCCTCACCCGTCCGCCGTCAGCACCAACCCCGAGGTCGGGACCCCCGTGCCCGCCGTCACCAGGGCTCGGGCCGCGCCGGGAACCTGGTTGACCGAGGTGCCGCGGAGCTGCCGCACCGCTTCCGCGATGCCGTTCATCCCGTGCAGGTACGCCTCGCCGAGCTGCCCGCCGTGGGTGTTCAGGGGCAGCAGGTCCGCCGCGACGAAGTGCGCGGCCTCGCCCCGGCCGCAGAACCCGTACTCCTCCAGCTGCATCAGCACGAACGGCGTGAAGTGGTCGTAGAGGACCGCCACGTCGATGTCGGCGGGCCCGAGCCCGGCGGCGCGCCACAGCTGCCGCGCCACGACCGCCGACTCGGGCAGGGCCGTCAGGTCGCCGGTGTGGAAGCCGGTCATCTGCTCCTGGCCGCGTCCGGCGCCCTGCGCGGCCGCCGCGACGACCGCCGGGGGGTGGCGCAGACCGCGGGCGCGGTCCAGGGAGGTGACGACGACGGCCTGCCCGCCGTCGGTCTCCTGGCAGCAGTCCAGCAGCCGCAGCGGCTCGGCGATCCAGCGGGAGGCGGCGTGGTCGGCGAGGGTGATGGGCCGGCCGTGGAAGTGGGCGGCCGGGTTGCGGGCCGCGTGCCGGCGGGCCGTGACGGCGACGGGGCCGAAGGCGTCCTCGGGGGTGAGTCCGTAGGTGTGCAGGTAGCGCTGGGCGGACATCGCCACCCAGGAGGCCGGGGTGAGCAGGCCGAACGGCATGGCCCAGCCGAGCGCCGCGCCCTCCGCAGACGGCTCCCGGTGCGACACCCCGGAGCCGAAGCGGCGTCCGGAGCGCTCGTTGAAGGCGCGGTAGCAGACGACGACCTCGGCGACCCCGGCCGCCACCGCCAGCGCCGCTTGCTGGACGGTGGCACAGGCGGCGCCGCCGCCATAGTGGACACGGGAGAAGAACGACAGCTCCCCCATGCCGGACGCCTGGGCCAGGGTGATCTCGGGACTGGTGTCCATCGTGAAGGTGACCAGCCCGTCCACGTCGGCCGGAGCGAGGCCCGCGTCGTCCAGCGCGGCCCGCACCGCCTCCACGGCCAGCCGCAGTTCGCTGCGCCCGGAGTCCTTGGAGAACTCGGTGGCCCCGATCCCGGCGATCGCCGCGCGGCGGTTCACCGGGCGCCGTCCAGGACGACGGTGGCCGTGCCGGTCACATGCGCGCCCAGGCTGTTGGTCCCGACGACGCGCACGGTGACGGTGTCGCCGTCGACGGCCTCGATCCGTCCGGTCAGCACCATGGTGTCGCCGGGATGGTTGGGAGCGCCGAGCCGGATGGAGAGGCCGCGCAGCACCGATGCCGGTCCGAGGCGGTCGGTGAGGTAGCGGCCGACCAGGCCGTTGGTGGTGAGGATGTTCATGAAGATGTCCGGGGAGCCCTTGAGCCGGGCGAGTTCCGGGTCGTGGTGCACGTCCTGGTAGTCGCGCGAGGCGACGGCCCCGGCGACGATCAGCGTGCGGGTGACCGGGACGGTGAGCGGCGCCAGTTCGTCCCCGGCCCTCATCCGGCCGCCTCCTCATCCACCGGCCGCACGGGCAACGTCAACTCCTCCTCGTCCACCCGCCACACGGGCAGCGTCAACTCCTCGTCGCCCACCCGCAGCACGGGCAACGTCAACTCCTCCTCGTCCACCCGCCACACGGGCAGCGTCAGCTCCTCGTCGTACACCTGGAACCCGACCCGCACCGGCATCCCGACGCGCACCTTGTCGCAGGGCACCCCGACGACGTTCCCGAGCATCCGCACCCCCTCGGCGAGTTCGATCAGGGCGACCGCGTAGGGCGGGTCGAAGGCCGGGAAGGGCGGGTGGTGCATGACGACGTACGAGTACACCCGCCCCGTACCGGCCGCCTCCACGGTGTCCCAGTCCGGGCCGCCGCAGGCGTTGCAGCCGGGCAGCCAGGGGTGGCGGAGCCGGGCGCAGGCGGCGCACCGCTGGATCAGCAGCCGTTCGCGCCGTACGCCCTCCCAGAAGCCGGCGTTGTCGCGGTTGACGACCGGACGGGGACGCCGGGGCCGGTCGGCCGCGCGCTCGGGGGCGCGTTGCGCGGGGCCCGCGGGGGCGTACTTGAGGATCCGGAAGCGGTGGACGCCGACGAGTTCGGGGCCGACCCACAGCTCGGTGCGGGTGGTCACGAAGTGGCCGGTGCCGAGCCTGGTGGTCTTGCGGTCGGACACCGCCTCGATGACCGTGTCGAAGGTGACCTCGTCACCGGGGCGCAGCGGGCGCGGATACTCCTGCTCGCAGTCGGTGGCGACGACGGCGCCGAAGCCCGCCGAGTCGAGCAGGCCGAGCAGTTCGTCGTACGCCGCCGAGCGGTCCGGGTGTCCGGAGAGGCCGCCCATCGTCCACACCTGGAGCATGGTGGGCGGGGCGACGGCGTCGGGGCCGGTGTAGGCGGGGCCGGTGTCGCCCATCGCCTCGCACCAGTGCCGGATCATGGGCAGGTTGACGGGGTCCTTCCCGGTGCCCCCGGTGGCCGCGGTCCGACCCTCGAAGCTCTTGAGCAGCGCGGTGAGCCCTTCGCCGTCCTCGTCGGAGTCCACAACCGCCTCCCTCCAAGACTTTCTGACTGTCCGTCAGATACGGGAGGGTGTCAAGAGCGCCCGGCGACACGCACCTTCGGGCACTCCACGCCCCGGAAACGCCGCGCGCGGCGATGCCGTAGCACCGCCGCGCGGACGTGAACACCCCACGGAGCACACCTCGGTCGAGGGCCCGGCAGCCGGGCCCTCAGCTCACCACCAGAGCGGGGTGAAGCTGACGGCCACGTTGTCGTTGCCCTGGTTGACGGCGGTGAAGGCGGAGCCGTTGACCTGGGCGGTGTTGCTCTGGTTCGAGGCGCCGGAGCCGATCGCCTGCTGCTGCGTGGTGGAGGAGTTGCCGCTGTTGTCGCCGCCGACCCCACTGCCGATGATGCCCTGCCAGGCGTTGGTGACGGCCGCGCTCGATCCGTCGTCCGCGAAGGCGCCGTTGTCCGCCGACGCGACGCCGGTGAAGAGAGCGGCGGCGAGCGGAAGCGCGGAGATGGCGGCGATGACGCGGGCGGTACGGATGCTTGCCATGTCTGTTCCTCCAGAACGTGAATTGCGTGAAGCGCGTGAAGCCGTGAAGCACGGCTTCAGAGCCTCTGAACTACGGCCTTGACCTGGGCAGTTGGCCGACCGCCCCGGTGTTGATCACGACGTCGCGAGACCAGAGTTGCCCACCGCGCACCCGCCCAACCACCCCGGAAGCGGCGATCCACCCTCAAGCGTGATGACAAGTCGATAAACCCCCTCAACCACCCAGAAGCCGCAGCTCAGGACAGCGGAGACGTCAGCACCCAAGCGGCACGGGAGAGGAAGCGTTCCGGCATCTCCGCGGACCATCCACCCCGCCCGGCGAGTCGCCACCGAACCCTCTTCCCTTTCTCGAACATACGTACGAACATGGAGGCATGGCCACCACCGACCGGCAGGCCACGACGCTGGCCCTCGCGCACGCCCTGTCAGCAGCGGAACGCGGCCTGGCCGTCATCCCGCTGTCCCGCACGAAGCTCCCGGCCCTGCGATCCCCCCACCGCGACGAACCCGACCCGCTCCCCTGCCACGGCGAGTGCGGCCGCCCAGGCCACGGTGTCTACGACGCCTCGGCGAACCCCGCGCGCATCCGCGAACTCTTCTCGGCCGCCCCCTGGGCGACCGGCTACGGCATCGCCTGCGGACTGCCCCCGCACCACCTGATCGGCGTCGACCTCGACACCAAAACGGGTACGGACGCCTCGGCCGCCCTGCGCGAACTGGCCCTGCGCCACCTGTTCACGATCCCCGACACCGTCGTCGTACTGACCCCCAGCGGCGGCCGCCACCTCTGGCTCAGCGGTCCGCCCGACGTGGTCGTCCCCAACTCCGCCGGCCGCCTGGCCCCCGGCATCGACATCCGCGGCGCCGGCGGCTACCTCGTCGGCCCCGGCTCCCGCACCGAACACGGCGTCTACGGCACGGCCCCGGGCACCGCGCACCTCGCCCCGGCGACCTGCCCGCCCGCCCTGCTCCGCCTGCTGCTCCCACCGCCGAGGGCACCCCAGAGCCCGGTGCCCGCCGCAGCGGGCGATCACGGCCGGGGCCTCGTCCAGTTCGTCCTCGCCGCCCACGAGGGCCAGCGCAACACCCGCCTGTTCTGGGCGGCCTGCCGGGCCTACGAGGACGGCATCGGCCCGGCCCTGGTCGACCCCCTGGTCGAGGCGGCCCGCGGCACCGGCCTCACCGAACGGGAGGCCCGCGCGACCATCGCCTCAGCGGCCCGCCTCACCGGCCACCGCCCCTGAAGCGAGTCCACCCACACCTCCCCGACCATCCCCGCGCACGACAACGGCCCCTGACCTCAACACCAGGTCAGGGGCCGTCCATCACGGCGGTGGGTGTGGGATTTGAACCCACGGTGACTCGCGCCACGACGGTTTTCAAGACCTTCCGGCGGCCTGAGCGCCTCGCGATTGCGCCGCAGGTCAGACCGGTACAGGCGCCCCGGCGGAACCGCCGCCATCATCTTCGTGCCCGCTACGTGCCCCAGGGCGTCTCTTTCAGATCTTGGATGATGACCGGCATGAACACGGAAATCTGCGACCACACCGAGTTGGCCACCCTCCGCGAGGTCTTCGCTTCCCGTCCCGAAGCGATACCGGCGGCCGGATGGACGGCGGTGCGGTCATTCGAGGCTGAGCACGGCATCGTGCTCCCCGAGCCGTACCGCACTTTCGTGGCGGAGATCTGCGACGGGCTGCGCGCAGGTCCTCCCTACTACGGTCTCCTGCCCCTCGCACAAACACCGTCGGACTGGGGCTCGGACCGACCGGAGCGCCTGCTTGCCGAGCCCTTTCCGCTCACCGCGTCCTGGTTGTCGGAAGAAGAGTCGGAGGACGACGAGGCAGTGTCGGAGCACGAGTTGGAAGCCCGGATGGACTCCGTGTTCGATCACGGCTCACTGTTGCTCGGCACTGACGGCTGCGGGATGTACTGGCACCTGATCATCACCGGCCCGCAGCGCGGTCACGTCTGGTTGATCGATGAGAACGGCGCGGTGCCGTTCGGCACCCGGCCGGACACCTCGCTGATGCCGGGCACGCCCGGTTTCACCGGGTGGGTGACCCACTGGGCCCAGGGCCGCTCCTGGTTCGCAGAGGCGTAGAGCCACGAAATGATGCCCCTGGCGCTCTTCCCGGCCAAGGGCATCACCTTGTGTTCACGTCCCAGGGCTACTCGCATGCCTCAGACGAACCGCCGTTCTCGTGCTCCACCAGCCATGCATCAGCAGCTTCCGCCACTTGGTCATCGCGCCCCGCGACAGGACGGGCGTAGTGGCGGGTGGTGACGCTCGCGTTCGAGTGGCCGAGGCGGTGAGCGGCCGTCATAACGCCGTACCGGTCGGCGACCCACGTGCCGTGCGAGGCCCGGAGATCGTGTGGGGTGACGTCCGTCAGCCCGGCCGCCGTCACCGCAGGGTCGAAGTACGCCTTGCGCCACTGGTTGTAGCGCAGCGGCTTACCGCCCGGCGTCACGAAGAGGAGGGCGTCCTCCCCACCCTTCAGCGTCTCCAGGTGCCGGCCGAGCCGCTGCGCCAGCGAGGGACCGATCCGCAAGACCCGCTTCTGATGGGTCTTGGGGGTGTCGAAGACGAGCGTGCCGTTGGCCTCGGCCAAGTTCTCGTCGACGAGGACCAGGCCGCCGGAGACGTCGATGTCTGCCCGCCGAAGCGCGAACGCCTCACCGACCCGCAGGCCCGCGTACGCGAGCAGGGAGATCAGCAAGTCATGCGGCGCCGCCGCGTTCCGTACGATCCGCGAGGCTTCCAACGGGGTGAGGATGTGCGGCTCGGTCTGCGGCATCCGAGGCAGCTTCACGCCCCGGCACGGGGTCTGCGGGATCATGTCGTTGTCGACGGCCGAACGCATGATCTGCGAGAGCACCCGGTACGCCTGCCGAATCCGCGACGCGCTGAGCCCCCGGGTCTTCATGGCCCCCACCCACTCGACGACCGTGATCGGTCGGAGGCTGGACAGCTCACGCTCCCCCAGCGCCGGGACAATCAGCGAGTTGATCAGCGACCGGTACGACGCCTGCGTCTTGTGCTTGAGCTGCGGCGAGACAGCGGTGAGCCACCGGGCCGACCAGTCGCGGACGGTGGTCTGTCCCTCCGCAGGGTCGAGCCAGCGCCCCTCCTCGATCTCTATGCGCTTCCGGGCCAGCCACCGGTCAGCGTCGGTCGTAGTGGCGAACGTCCGGTCGGCGGCGCGGAGCACGCCGTCAGGACCCGGGTAGCGAGCCTGGAAGCGGCCGGACGGCAGCTTGCGGATACGACCGAAGCTGCGGCGGGACTTCCGCTTGCCGGCCATCAGGCAGCCCTCCGGTACGCCGAGGCGGGGCGGAGCACGATCGGCTCAACCGTGTGAGCGGTGACGTACGCGTCCACGGCGCTCTCCGGGATGCGGACATGGCGGCCGACCTTGACGAAGGTGATCCGGCGTTCTCGATGAGTCGGCGCGGGAAGCGGAGGCCGGTCCCGAGGCGTTCGGCGACCTGGTCCACGGTGAGGAGTCGGTCCACGGTCACCACTCCCCTTCGTCTACGGCAAGGCCGTTCAGGGCGTCACGAGCGGTCTCGCGATTCGTCTGGAGGTCGCGCGCGATGGTGGCGGCGAGGGCGGCTTCACCGGGCGTGTGGCCGTGGCCCGCGTACTGCCAGTCGGTGAGGACGAGGACCGTGTCCGGTTCGCGGTCGTCGAGGCCGAGGGCGGAGGCCTCTTGGGCAGCGCGGTAGTCGGCACGTTCCTTGCGGAGGGCGCCGAGGGTGGTGGAGTAGCTGCGCGACTTGGACGAGAAGTGCCCGCGGAAGCCAAGCATGTGTGCCCAGGCCCAGAGGCGCCGTTCTGGGTAGAGGGCGTCCAGCTCGCGGCAGGCCGTGATGAGTCGGCGGGTGTGGTCGGGGACGTGGTGACGGTCGAGTTCGGCGAGTTCGCCAATACGGCGGTCCAGGGTGCCGGTGTTCTCGGCGGCTTTGGTCGCGTACTTGGCGACGTACGAGGCGACGGCCTGTTCCGTGATGTCGGAGCCGTCTCCGAAGGCCTTGACCGGGCGGACGTCGAGTTGTCGGCCCCAGCGGAAGGTGCGGGCGGGTTGCTCAGCGGCGGCCGGGACGGAGACGGACGTGTAGGAGTGCCCGGCGGCGGCACGTATCGCGTCGGTGAGGAGAGCGGAGGTGGCCCACTTGGGCGGCGGTGTGCCGGGTCCGTCCGGGCCGTCGAGGCGGATGACGGCGTGAAAGTGCAGGGCCCCGCGCTTCTGAAATTCGGCGACCTTGCCGTACGAGACGCGAAGGTGCTCGGGGAGTTCGCGGCGGGGTAGGCCCGCGCGGGCGGCGAGTTCGCGGCGCAGGCGGGTGGTGAAGCGCTGCCAGAGCTGTCCGGCGTGATTGTTGAAGAGGACGGCGCCCGCGTAGTCGTACGTGTCGGGGTCGAGGGCGGTGCCGAGTTCGGGGGCGTCGGGGGTGTGGGGCGTGCCGCAGCGGCAGGTGCCGCCGTGGTCGGGGCGGTTGTGGACCGGGCCGAAGGAGGGGGCGGTGAGGGTGGTGAATACGCGGGGGTGGTCGCGGACGGCGGCGGGGATGTCGCGGCGGTCGTCTCCGGCGAGGCCGGCGCGGATCAGGTGGTAGGTGTCGCCCGCGTAGGTCCAGGCGCAGGAGGGGCAGCGGGAGGCTCGGCGGTTGCCGCAGGCGAGGCGGAGGCGTCCGCCGGGTTCGGTGGCGGTCGTGTAGTGGTGCAGGGTCTCGCCGGTGGTCTTGTCCTTGTGGAGGGTCCAGCCGGTGAGGTGGATGGGGTCGGAGCAGCCGCCGGTGCTGCGGATCTGGTCTTCCCAGCGGGAGTAGTCGGAGGCCGAGGCGACTCGGAGGACGTCCCGGAGGGTGGTCGGGTCGAGCGGCGGGCGGGCGGGAGTGTGGTCCTTGTGCGTCGCGGTTGAGGCCCGGTGGGCCATGCTGGAGGTTCCTTCCGGTTCTGTGGATCGGACGGGTCGGCTCCCGGGCGGCGGATGCTTGGCGGTATCGAGGCCGCCCGGGGGCCGTTCAGCGGTGCTTGATCTCGGCGCGGAGCAGGGAGCGCAGGACGACCGCGCAGACGGCGACCGAGGCCCCGGCTACGGCGACGGCCAGGAGCAGCGAGACCAGGACGGCGCCCACGACCAGGACGACGGCAGTACCGGCACCCACGAGGGCGAGGGCGGTGCCGGGGGTGAGCTGGACGACCGCGCGGGACGTCGGTGCGGGGGTGGGCGCCGTGGGTGCCGGCTGGCCCGGGGCGGCGGGCGGGGTGACCAGGCCGGTGGGCTGGGGCATGGTCGGGAGCTTGGGCCGGAGCATGGGCGGTTTACCTTCCGTGGCGGGTTACTTGAGGGAGTTGTTGATCAGCGGGGCGAAGACGCTGTCGGCGAGGAGGTATCCGCCGAGGAGGAGCACGCAGATCAGCCACCAGGGCGGGCGGATGAGCTTCACGCCGAGGTAGCCGACGGCCAGCAGGGCGAACCAGAGGGGGACGTCCACGGTCGGTGTCTCCTAGCGGACGGTGCAGCGGTGGGTGCGGGCGGCGAGCTGGGCGGCGGTCTGGCTGGAGTAGTCGGCGGACCAACCGCAGCGGTCGGCGGTGCAGACGGCGGCGTGAGTGGTGCGGCCGTTGCGGTCGCGGTGGGTGCCGATCTGGACGGGGCCGATTCGCATCAGGGAGTGGAAGTTGTCGCGGGAGGGCATGTCAGTCGCTCTCCGTTCGGGTGGTCGTCGGGTCGGGGAAGGCGGCACGGATGCCTGCGGCGGTGGCCGGGTCGGCGGTACGGAGGGCGGCTTCCTCGGCGAGGAGGTACGCGAGGTAGGGGCGGCCGGCGGCGGCCATCTCGCGGGCTCCGTCGAGGTAGTCGGCGGCGGTCAGGTCGGCGTGGTCGCGGATCATCTGTGCTCGGCCCCTTCCTGGTCAGGTGAGTTGGGCGGCGATGGCGTCGGCGAGGTGGGGCGGGACGCCGAGACGGGAGCGGAGGGTGTCGGGGTCGATCGGGGCCCCGGTGCGGGCGCGGTGGTCGTCGGCGACTTTGCGGGCGTGGTCGACGAGGGCGGCGGGGACCGGGGGCGCAGGAGCCGCAGGGACCGTGTCTTCCGGAGCGGGCGGCACGTCAGGCGCGGCCGGAGCCTCCGCTACGGCCCCCTCGGCGTCAGGCACAGCCAGGGCGGTGGCCGACTGGACCGGCTCAGGCTCCGGCTCCGGGTCGGCGCTGGGTGAGTGGGCGAGGAGGGTGCCGCCGAGGAAAGCGACGGCCGGCCATCCGGCGACGCCGAGGCGGAGCAGGGCGGGCGGGTCGGCCAGGTCGAGGAACCCGGCGGTGGCGACATTGGCGCCGAGCGAGGCGAAGAGCGCGACCAAGAACCAGCACCAGGCCATCCGCGACGGCCCCTCGCTCCGCAGCCGACGCCAGGCGGCGACGAGAAGCAGATCAACGCTCACCGGGTACGCCCACGCCTTCCATCCGTCCTGCCCGGCAGCGGCGGCCAGGTCGTGAAGGTGGGCGAAGGACAGGGCACCGGCGATCACGGCCTGAATCAGCACCGCGTCGACCCGCAGGCCGTGACGAGCGGCGGCGCTCATCAGGCGTCGCCCGGGTAGGTCGGACCGCCGTCCGGCCCGCAGTCGTCCGGGAACGTCCCCGGCGGCGGCTCGGGCAGCGACACGGCGAGCGCCGGGCTGACCACGTCGACGAAGTCGAGGTCGGCGCCGGCCATGTCGGCGTAGAGGGCGAGCTGTCCGAGGAGGAGCACGGTCCGGGCGAAGTCCTCGCAGTCCGGGCACATGACGGGGGTCTCCCTTCCTTTGGGCATGGCGGGGGTAGGGACGTGGCGTGAAGGGCGGTCACGCCGACCGTGGGGAGCGTTGAGGGCTCAGGCGGTGGCCGAGGACGCCTTGATCAGCGGCACGGGCGCAGCGTCAGCGGGCGTGGCGGCGAGGGCGGGCCGGAACGGTGCCAGCTCGGGCAGATCCGGGGTCCGGTCGGCGTGCCGGTTGCAGATGTTCACGGCTTGCCGCAGCGTGGTGTGCGGGGCACGGATGCGGTGCCAGCCGCCGGAGGAGTCGCCCGCGATGGCGAGTCCTCGAAGTTCAGCGGGGATCTGGATGGCGGCGAGGACAGCGTCCGGGGAGATGTCGCCGAAGGCCATGTTCGCCGAGGATTCGTCGTTGACGCGGTGGGCGATACGGCCTGTGAGCTGGGCGCGGAGCATCGTGATGCCCTTGCCGAGTTCGGAGCCGAAGCGCTGCCCGCAGATTTCCAGGTAGATGCCGGCCGCGCGCCCGAGCTGAGCCAGGCGCACCAGGGCGGTGACGATACGGTCCCGCCGCTTCTCCTCCTCCTTGCTTGCGTACAGGGCGAGTTCGGCCACTTCATCCACCAGGACCACGACCGGCACTGGCCGCAGCTGCTCGGGCAGGTCCCAGATGTCGGCGGCGATCTCCGCGTCGGGCACGTCGGAGGTGATGCGCTGCTGGTCGCGGATGATCCGGTAGACGTCCGCCATCCGTTCCACCAGCGCATCGAGCAGTTCGGCGGCGGCGTCCGCGTTGTCGGCCAGCGCGGAGAACCGGCGGGCCAGCGGGAACAGCTCCACCCCTTGCTTGCAGTCGATCCCGACGAGGGCCACGTCCATCGGAGCCAGCCCGGCGACGAGGTTTCGCTGATAGACGGACTTCCCGGATTCCGTGGCGCCGAGGGTGAGGGCGTGGGGTATCGCGCGGTAGTCGCGGTAGTGCACCGCGCCGTCCTCCCGCAGTGCGACCGGCACGCGCATCGGCCGCGGATCGGTCTCGGCCGGCATCTGCACGCGCTTCAGCACGTCGTACCCGGTCATCCGCACCTCAACGACGCCCGACCGCAGCTCACGCGAGGTGACGCCGTACATCGAGAACGAGTGCCGGAGCCGGTCCGACGCGGCGGCGACGTCGAACGCGTCCTGTCCCGGGCGTAGTTTGAGCCGCAGGACCAGGCCCGTACGTGTCGGACGGAGCCGCAGAATGCGCGGCGCACGTGGCTCCGGTACGGGGCGGTTGGCCGCCCGTGCGAGGGCAAGCCGCCAGCGGGCGGGCGGGACGGTCAGCCCGCACGCGTCCATCACCAAGCCGTACCGGATCAGGACCCGCACCACGGCCAGCGTGACCCCGAAGGTCAACCAGTACCAGGCGGGGCGTCGCCACCGCAGGAGACCCACGGTGGCGACGACCAGCACCACAGCGACCGCGAACCGGACCACGGTCAGGCCGCCTTGGACCCGGCGGCGACGTCGGCGAGCGAGGTGACCGCGACCGCGCGGAACGCGATGCCGTGACGCCGCTGACCGTTGAAGTCGTTCTCCCACGGCCGGGCGATCAGCCCGGTGAGCGCGACCGGCGTACCCATGGCCAGCTCACCGGAGATACCCGGCTCCGGGACGGTGATGGACAGGATCTCCACCTCCTCGTTCGCCGCGAACATCACGTCGACCGTCATCAGCCGGGCCCCGCTCTCGGTGTCGGTGGCGATCTCACCGGTACGGCGATCACGCACCTTGACCTGCGGCGACTTAGCCACCATGACGACCGCGCCGGAGGTGTCGACGGGAATCTGACGCACAGAGATCACTCCTCTATAGATGCTGAACTCCGCCACTCATGTATATGAGTGACATGAAGAAGAGTGCCTCACTCCTATACATGAGTCAACCCGCCGCGAAGAAGAACTCGCGACGGGCCGAGGGGAGTTGAGCGTGCGTCAGTCGTCAGCAGGGATGCGGTACTCGAAAACGAACTGGTCAGCGGCCATGAGCGTGTCGCAGACCTCCACCACCACACCCGCGGTCGTACGAGCCTCCCGGACCAGGTGGACCACCGGCGCCCCGGGGCTCAGCGCCAGCTCCGTCGCCTCATCCTTTGAAGCCGGCCGCGCCTGCAAGCTCTCCACGAACTCAGCGAACTCATGCCCGTGATCCTCAAGCCGGGCATAGATGCCGCCACCGCCAGGGTTCTCGGCGAACAGCTCCGGGATGTCCTTCACGACGTCCCACGGCAGGTAGGAGGTCGCGGTCTCGACCGGAGTGCCGTTACGGAAGTACAGCCGCCGACGAGCCAACACCTGAGTCCCGACAGGAACACCCAGCCTCGCGGCGGCATCCTCCGGAGCCTCCATCGGGCCGATGTAGAGGACGCTGACCTTGGCCGTCGCACCGGACTGCGCGGACTCAGCAAGATAGGCAGCCTGCCCACCGCGCCGCAGCGAACGCCGGAACCGGTCGGAGGAGCGATGCCGCACGGGAGGTCGGTTCTTCACGATGGAACCCTTGCCGTGCCGGGTCTCCACCAGCCCGCTCGCCCGCACCTCCACCATGGCCTTACGAATGGTCCCGCCGGAGACGCCGTAGCGGTCCACCAGCTCCGACTCACTCGGCACCATGTCACCGGGCTTCAGGACACCCGCCCGAATCTGCTGCACGATCTCATCCGCGATCTGCACGTACCGAGGCCCGGAACCGACCCCTCCCGCCGCAGTTCCCATGACCCTCGCCCGCCTCCTATGCTCCTCTACATGAGTCAACCACAGGAAGCGACCACGCCTCCCCTGCACTCCGTGTCCGTAGCCGGAGCAGTGGTGCGTGAGGACGGCCGCCTCCTGGCGATCCGCCGAGCCGACAACGGCACCTGGGAGCTACCCGGCGGTGTCCTCGAACTCCACGAGACCCCCGAGGCCGGCGTAGCCCGCGAGGTCCTGGAAGAGACGGGCATCCACGTCGAGGTCGACGAACTCACCGGCGTATACAAGAACCTGACCCGAGGCATCGTCGCCCTGGTCTTCCGCTGCAAGCCCTCCGGCGGCACCGAACGAACCTCCACCGAGTCCACCGCGGTCACGTGGCTCACCCCGGACGAGGTCAGGGCCCGCATGTCCGAGGTCTTCGCGGTCCGACTCCTCGATGCCCTCGACGGCAACTGCCCCCACGTCCGCAGCCACGACGGCAAGCGCCTCATCCCAACGGGATAAAACCTTCTCTCCATCATCAAGGCGGCTCGCTCCGCTCCCCGCGCGCGGCCCGACCCCGGCCGGGCCTGCGCTCCTGTCTCCGCCCCGCTCCAGCCCGGCCGGCGCCCGTGCCGCGCTCAAGGCATGCAGCCGCCTGATGCCAAAGAAGGGGTACGCCGTGGCTAAGACGGTCGACTCCACTCCGTACAGAGCCACTTTGGCGCGATCCTCAAGGTCATGGCCCCAACGTCGTGCCTTACCAGACAGGTCCACAGACTGCCCGACGCGCCGGAAGCTTACGGGACCATGATCACTCGCGCCAAAGCAGCGCCACCCAAAAGCTATTGTATCGACCAGACTGCCGCACCCGGCTGACGGTTGAGCCAGGAGGCTCAACACAATCAAGTGCCTTTCGGACAGTGCTTCAGGAGGGGCAGTACGGGGGCGGTTCAGCCCTGTACTCGTGCATGCCGGACCAAGTGTCAACCCTATCCCCAATACTGAGGAGATACATGGGCCTTGAGTATCCGTTAGTACAATCACTGTTCTGCATGGTAGAGCTGGATGCTCTTATTGACGAAGAGTTGGACATACCCACACTGCCAGCAGATGAGCCCGGTGGCGTTTTCGTCAGCCCAGGCCAGCTTCATGAACTCCATACCGGTGCTGTTTAGGAGAACCCTTCGTTCACGGAAGAGATCACTACGACAGATCTGACAGGTAAGCCACTTACCGCCTAGTGATGCTCGCACCGGCTTTTGTGCCATCGGATCAGGTCCTTTGCTCTGCAGGGTAGATACAGAGAATACGACGCAGCACGGTAGAGGCCCACGTGGGTCCTTGCCAAGACCAGTGCCTGCCGTGCTGGCTCTCTCAAGCACTTCGCATCATGCTGTCCAGACCGCCTGTTGGGGGCGCGCCGCGAACCATCAGCAAGGGGAACGAAGCTCTGGAGTTGCTCAGATCTTGATCAAATCCATGGCGTTTCAGCCGGAGTTGATGCCAAGTTGGTGCATGCAATCGGGGGGACCGGGGAGTGCCTGACCAGCGCGATCCCCGCCCAACCCCTTTCTCTGCTTGACCAACGGAGGAAGAGATGAAGCGTCATAGCAGCGCTTTCCGGACTCTTGGCCTGGGTATAGCTGGCGCTGTTGCCGCAGCCGCGATGTCGACGGGGGCGGCCATAGCCGTACCGACGACTGGTACCGCGGGCACGGCGGTTACCCCTGCCCAGTACATCGCGTACCTGGAGGGACAGAACTCACCTGAGGCTCTGGAAGTCCTCGCGGAGTTCAAGGCTCTCGCTCCTGATGAACAGTCAAAGTTCGTCGGCTATTTGAACGATCCAGAAGTATTCAAAGCGTTCCTTGAATACTCCGGGGAGAGTCAGGGGCAGAATGCGACAGCGAGCACGACCGGGGAAAAAAGAGTCACCAAGTATAACCAAGATGTGATCTTCGTCAACGAGGGCAACGTCACACGCGAGCGCTCCGGAGCGACCAGGGATGTAACGTGGACCGAAAAGGCCACATACACCTTCAAGCAGAAGCTCCTCGGTGTCACCGTGACTAAGATGACCGTGTGGGTCCGCTATTCCGCCTCGCGTGGAGCCGTGGAAAAGGCTCTCAATAGTGGTTCGGCCTTGAAGAATTTCAACATAGGCGTTGACATCGATGGCGACAACGCCCGCCCTTGGGTCAGCGGGGGCCGAGCCCACGCTGAGACTGTCTGGAAGGGTGAGCTAACCTACAGCGGATACACTGCGCGGATCGACAAGATCCAACACCTCTCGGCAGCATGGGACGGCACTTGGAAGGGCAGTACCAAGAACGCGTGAGCCTGCTCATCTGCGCATAGCCTGCCGCCTCGACGCTTGCCGGGGCTTTCACGCTGAGACCGGTTCAGTGAGCCAATTGATAGACGAAAAGGATGCGGGGAACCCATGACAGGGAAAGGCTGGGCTGCTACCTACACCTGGCGCACCGTTGCCAGCGTGATCCTATGCACCCTCACGCTCGCAAATCTGGCAGGCCAACTTATAGTGACGGCACCCAACATCGCCACTCCGGTTGCGGCTGGTTGCACCGCGGGCGTCGCGTTTCTCGGACTGCGGGCTGACCCGGTGAACCGCAGCAGCTACATCATGGTGCTACGCATCGTGGCTATCTGCTTTGCTTTCAGCCTCTTCCTCTCGCTTATCCTGCTCGGGTCATCTGTATCCGGCTACGGCTCGGTCGTTGGGGAGTAGCACTCCAGCAACCAAGCCTCAGCGCTAAGGAAGAGGGCACGCCTAACCGCGTGCCCTCTTCCTATTTGAACCGGATCGCAGGTGTTCGCAGCTTCCCGAGCTGAGGGCTCAAGCGCCATCAGTGAGCTGTTTCAGCGTTGCCGCTCCAGGGTGAGGATGGCCTTGGCGATTGACGTCATTCGATTCGGGCTGCATCGCGCCTTGCGGAAGATCCGCCATCGTTTGAGTCGTGCAGGACCACGCTCGACTGCGGCCCGGGCCTGGGACAGTGCTCGGTTGACGGTCCGTTGAGTCGGGGACAGTTCGCCCCCGGGCGGGCGTCGCCGCGGCGTGGTCACCCATGGCCCGGCACCGATGTAGGCGCAGTCGGCCAGGATCGGGACGCCCTGGCGTTCGCAGACCCGGATGATCCGGTGGGTGCGGGCGGCGGTCAGGTCGTGCGTGCGGCCCGGCAGTGCGGGCGAGATCCACAACAGTGCGCCGGCGGGGTCGGTGACCAGCTGGAGGTTCACTCCGTGCAGCCGGTGCTTGGCCGAGTAGTCGCCCCGGCTGTCACCGACCCGGTCGCACTCGGCGAGGGTTCCGTCGAGCAGGACGTATTCCGGGTCGGTCTCACGCAAGACCTTCAGCCGTCCCGGGGCGCGCTCGGCGAGCAGGCCGATGACCGCGGTGGTGTAGGCGTGTGCTGTACCGACAGAGATCCCGAATGCTGCGGCGATCTGGGGCAGGGGTTCGTTCTTGCGGAGGTACACCAGGGCGACCAGGGCACGCTGGTGCGGAGGGAGCTTGCAGCGGCGGTCACCCTCGCGGGTGACGATGAGCATGGTGACCCACTCGACCAGCGCATGCGGAAGGTCGAGTACGGCAGGATGGCGGACCAACGAGGCACCTGCGCTGACGAGTTGAGACTTCGAACACCTCCCTCAACGGTGCGGGTGCCTCGTGCGTTGCGCGCCGAGCGCCGTCACCCCATCGGTGGCCACTCTGAAACAGCTCAGTACGTGCCGGCCCGTTATGGCTTGCTCTGGTCGACAGGGCTGGCAGCGTGGTGGCGGCCGGTGGAGGTGCAGCGAGGCATACGCGCGCGTGGTTGGTCGGCGGACCCACCGTCGTGGCTGACTTTCGTCGGCTGAGGATCAGGCAGAGCATCGGCGGGCTGGCATAGCTCGGAGGGGGAGGAGATCCCAGGGTGATCGGGATCTCCTCCCCCTCCGAGCAGGTTTCAGGGGGGAGTACTACTCGCCCCAGCGCGCATCAGGCGTCGTGCGGCTCACTCACCGTCAGGAGGTCACCGCGGCTTGCTGCAATGCGGAGGACGTCCCGCAGGGAACAGGTCAGTTCGCGCGTCAGCCGCCGCATGTCGTCCAGGCTCGCCTTCTTGTCGTCGAGCAGGTCAGAGGCCAGGTCCAGCAGCTGGGCCGCCGAACCGATTTGGATGGACTCGACGTTGTCAGCCAGGCGGGACAGGTAGCCGTCCTGGTTGTCGGTGCTCAGGTAGCAGGGCTTGCCTTCCGGGCCCGACCACGGGAGGAGCCGGAGTTCCTGCGGTGCCGTCATGCTGAAGTCTGCCTCTCGTCGTTCGCGTGGTGGGTGGTGAAGACCGCGTCGACTCGGTCCCCGGGAAACGTCAGGAGCGCCGCTTCCACGACTCGGCCGGCGGAGTCGGTCGAGACGCGGGTGACCGCAAGGACCGGGGCTCCGGTGCCGATCCGGAGGGCCGAGGATTCATCCGCTGTCGGTAAGCGGGTGCACACCGTCTCCCGGGTGGCGGCCGGCTGCGGGCCGAGGAGGGCGAAGCGGGTGAACGCTTGGCGGTGGGCGGAGTCGTCGTCGAGTACGGCAGCCGGGGCCAGGTCGCGCGGCATGTAGATCTTGGCAAGGCCGTGGGGTGTCTCCCCTTCGATGCTGAGGCATGAGAACTCGGCGAGGGGGCTACCCAAGGGCACCTTCAGCAGCGTCGCCAGATCGCCGTGGGCCGGGACGGTGCTGCTGCGGACGGAGACTCGCAACGCCGGCTCGGTGGCGGTCCACGGGTCGAGCGTGCCCCAGCCGCCGACGTACATGATCTTGCGGTGGGGACGACGGACAAAGTTGCCCTTGCCGTGGATCTTCTCTACGAGGCCCTCGCCCTGGAGTGCCGAGAGGGCGCGGCGCAGCGTGACCGTGCTGACCGCGTACCGCTCGGCCAGGACGGTTTCGGACGGCAGGCGTTCGCCGGGCGGAAGGCGACCGGTCATGATCTGTTGGCGGAGGTCGGCGGCGATGTCGTGGTGGCGCGGCGGCACTGTTCCGGTCACCGTCCTCTCAGGGTGCGCATGACGGCGAGACGGGTGCACGTGTGGATGGTCAGGAGTTCGCCCGACTCGAAGACGAGCTGCTTTGCGCCCTGGGGGAGTTGGAACAGGTCCCGCACACGGCAGGCTCGGCCTCCCAGGTGGATGACGTCGCCGCGCTGCACTGTGGTCGAGGTGACTTCGACGTTGACGACCAGGGCGCCGCTAGGAAGTCGTTCCTTCACTGAGCCACGGCCTTGATGCCGGAGCGGTCGCGCTCCGCGTGGCACGGGCAGCCGCACGCCTCGTAGATCACCGGCACGTCGGTCGGCGCCATGGCCGGGGAGGACTCCGCGCAGACGAGGTGCGTACCGATGCAGCAGGCAGCGGAGCGGTAGGCGTAAGCAGGGTCGTCTACGGTGCGCGGCGGCATCAGTGGGCCCCTACGAGCGTCGACCAGGCGTCGCCCGAGAGACGGGGAGCCACGACCACAGGCCGCCGCGACGCCCGCATCCGTGCCTCCGCCTCCCAAGCCAGGACGTAGGGACGGACGAGGGCGACGTCCTCCCTCTTGAGTGGCTGTTGGTGGTCTGCCACCGCGGGGGTCCAGCCGAGCACGAGGGTCGAGGAGTCCGTAGCCCCAGGAGGGGCGGCAGAGGGCGGTAAGGGGCGGCGGTGCCTGCCCTTGGGGAGGGGCCGCGCTCTGGTGAGGGCAAGGGCGCGGCGGATACGGTTGAGCACGCTGGTCAGCTCCTATCGCTGATCTCCCGGTCCCCCGACATCGCCCGTCGTGGGGACCGTTCTGCGTACGACCGCCCATAGGGTGCGGCCGTTCAAGCTGGTGGCGAGGAGCCCGAATCGGTCGGCCTCAGCCACCACATCCAGGACCTCCCGCCATAACTCGGCGGAAGGCGCGTCCGGGATCTCCGCCTCCACCGTCGTGTGCCGGGGGTGTTCCTCCACTCGTGTGACCAGCCCGAGGGCTGACAGCCGGGCGGCGAGGGCCGCCGCGCTAAATCCCGAAGCGGGCACAGGGCAGCCTCCGTCACCAGCGATCACTTTAAGTGAAGCTAGTTAACTAGATTAGAGCTAGTGGACTAGATTTTCCATATGCCTGAGCAGCCGCCCTATCTCCGCATCGCCGACGAGCTTCGGCAGCGCATCGCGGAGCACGTATGGGACCCGGGGGACCGTCTGCCCTCCCGCGCCCAGATCGGCCAGGAGTACGGCGTGGGCGAGAACGTGGTCCGCAGGGCTCAGGAGTTGCTGATCTCTCAGGGCGTGTTGGAGGGGCGGGCCGGTTCAGACACGTACGTCGCCGAGCCGCGCCAGCGAGTGCGGGTCGTACGGTCGTCGGCGCGGGAGCAGCCCAGCGGATCGCCGTTTCGGGCCGACATGAACGCCGTTGGCCGACAGGGCGATTGGGAGAGCCGTACGGACGCCAAGGTGCCGGCGCCTGCCGAGATTGCCGCGCGACTCGGGATCTCTGAGGGGGAGTTGTGCGTCCGGACGACGTACGAGTTCCTGGCGGACGGCAAGCCGGTTCAGCTGTCGACGAGTTGGGAGCCGTACGACCTCACCGCAGGCTCTCTCGTCGTCCTCCCCGAGGGAGGCCCGCACGCCGGGGCCGGAGTCGTGAACCGCATGGCGACCATCGGGGTCACCGTGAGCCATGCCGTCGAGCAACCCGAGCCGCGAACGGCGACCGCCGAGGAGGCGTCGCTACTCGGCATCCAGAAGGCCGCGTTGGTCACCCACATCCGGCGGACCTACTACAGCGACCAGGGCAGGCCGGTCGAGACGGCCGACATCGTCGTGCCTGCCGCCCACTGCGAGATCGTCTACGAGATCCCGATCAATCGCTGATCGGTCACCCCACGCATTAAGGCCGTGCGCCAGGCGCATGACCCAAGCCCCGCTCGCCGTGCCCTCCGCGTGCCCCATCCGTGCCCGATAGGGCGGGAAACCACGGGGAACAGCGGTGTGCGACGGGCACCCCGAACGGCAACGGCCCCCGACCAAACATGCTGGTCAGGGGCCGTTCACCACTGCGGTGGGTGTGGGATTTGAACCCACGGTGACTCGCGCCACGACGGTTTTCAAGACCGTTCCCTTAGGCCGCTCGGGCAACCCACCTCGCGCCGCTGATCGGCGGCGCGGGGACAAGAGTAACGGGTGGGCGCGGGCCGGTGGGGGTCAGCTGTCGCCGACGCGGGAGCCGAGGGTGAGTTCGGCCGTACGGGTCTTGCCGTCGCGCTCATAGGTGATCTCCACCTTGTCGCCCGGCTTGTGGGTCCAGATCTCGCCGATCAGCGTGGGCCCTGAGTCGATGACCCGGTCGTCGAGCTTGGTGATGACGTCCCCGGGCTTGAGGCCGGCCGCGGCCGCCGGGCCGCCCGCCTCCACCGGGTCCGAGCCGCTCGCGCCCTCCTCGGTGATCTTCGCGCCGCCGGTGCCCTCCTCCAGGGAGACGGAGGCGCCGATCTTGGCGTACACCGGCTTGCCGGTCTTGATCAGCTGCTGGGCGACGTACTTGGCCTGGTTGATCGGGATGGCGAAGCCGAGGCCGATGGAGCCGGACTGGCTGGTGCCGCCCAGGCCGTTGCCGGCGGACTGGATCGCGGAGTTGATGCCGATCACGTTGCCCTGCGCGTCGAGCAGGGGACCGCCGGAGTTGCCCGGGTTGATCGAGGCGTCCGTCTGGAGGGCGCTCATGTAGGAGGCGTTGCTGCCGGTGCCGTCGCTGGAGGCCACGGGGCGGTTCTTGGCGCTGATGATGCCGGTCGTGACGGTGTTGGACAGGCCGAAGGGGGCGCCGATGGCGATCGTGGAGTCGCCCACCGCGACCTCGTCGGAGTTGCCGAGGGTGAGCGGCTTCAGTCCGCTCGGGGTGTTCTTGAGCTTGATCACCGCGACGTCGTAGCCCTGGGCGTGGCCGACCACCTCGGCGTCGTACTTCTTGCCGTCGGGGAAGGTCGCCGTCAGCTTGCCGCCGTCGACCGCGTCGGCCACCACGTGGTTGTTGGTGACGATGTGGCCCTCGGTGTCGAAGACGAACCCGGTGCCGGTGCCGCCCTCGCCGCTGCTGCTCTCCGCCTCGATGGTGACGGTGCTGGGCAGCGCCTGCGCGGCCACGCCCGCGATGGTGCCGGCGTCGCGCTTGACGTCGCCGCCGGTGTCGTTGGCGGAGACGGTGGTGGAGGACGAGGCGTCGTCGTCCTTGGCCAGGGTGTAGCCGAGTCCGCCGCCGATGCCGCCGGCCACCAGCGCGGCGACCAGCACCGCGGCGAGCAGCCCACCGCGGCCGCGGCCGGACTTCGGGGCCGGCGCGGGCTGCTGGTACGAAGCGCCCCAGACGGTGCCCGAGCCCCCGCCCGAGCCCCCGTCCGAGCCCGAACCCTCGCCGGGGGCGGGGTTGGCGTAGGCGGGGACGGCCGGGGCGGGCGGCGGCCAGGAGGCGTCGGGGGCGGAGGGGCCCTGCGGGTGACCCGCCGAGGGGCCGCCCTGCGGCGCCTGCTCGTGGGCGGCCGCGTACGTCGGCTCGGGGCCGGGCTGTCCGGCCGCCGGGTACGTCGGCTCGGGGCCGCCCTGTCCGGCCGCGGCGTACGTCGGCTCCGGTCCCGTCGCGTACGTCGGCTCCGGTCCGGCTGCGGGCGGCGTGCCCTGCGGCACCGGCGGCAGCTGCGCGGTCGGGGCGCCGGAGTCCGGGGCCGGGTGTCCCTGCGGCTCCGGAGCTGCGGGAGCGTCCACCGGCACGGGGGGTGCGGACGGGGCCGGGGGTACCGCGGCGCCCTCGTTCTCGGTGCTCACAGCTTCTCTCCTCGATCCACGGCTGTAGTTTTCGGTCGCACTCGGTCACGCCCGTTACGTGTGTCGACGACCCGGTGCGCTTCAGCTGTGCATGTCTTTTTGTATGCCGTCAGCTTTTCCCACGGGCCGTCAGAGCACCATAAGCGGTGGCTGTGGGTCCGCGGCCATTCTTTATATAGTTCATGTCGGACTAAAAGGACGCAATGCTCAGCCCTCCCCGTCCCACCTGCCCCCGCACGGTGGCACCATGACGCGGTGACCCACGCACGGCAGCACCCGCCCCAAGTCGTCGCCCACCGCGGAGCCTCCGAGGAGGCGCCCGAGCACACCCTCGCCGCGTACCGGAAGGCGATCGAGGACGGGGCCGACGCCCTGGAGTGCGATGTCCGCCTGACCGCGGACGGACATCTGGTCTGCGTCCACGACCGCAGGGTGAACCGCACCTCCAACGGCCGTGGCGCGGTCTCCGCACTGGAGCTGGCCGACCTGGCCGCGCTCGACTTCGGATCCTGGAAGAACCGGGACGAGGAGCCCGACTGGGAGCACCGCCCCGAGGACCGGGAGCGCACCTCCGTCCTCACCCTGGAGCGACTGCTGGAACTGGTCGCCGACGCGGGACGCCCGGTGGAGCTGGCGATCGAGACCAAGCACCCCACGCGCTGGGCGGGCCAGGTCGAGGAGCGGCTGCTGCACCTGCTGAAGCGGTTCGGACTGGACTCCCCGGCCGACGCGGACCGGTCGCCGGTGCGCGTGATGAGCTTCTCGGCGCGCTCGCTGCACCGCGTACGGGCCGCCGCACCGGCCCTGCCGACCGTGTACCTGATGCAGTTCGCCTCCCCGCGCCTGCGCGACGGGCGGCTGCCGGCGGGCGTACGGATCGCCGGCCCCTCGATCCGGATCGTGCGCAACCACCCGGGATACGTCGAGCGCCTCAAGCGGGCCGGCCACCAGGTGCACGTGTGGACGGTGAACGAGCCGGAGGATGTCGACCTCTGCGTCGAACTGGGCGTGGACGCCATCATCACCAACCGCCCGCGCGCGGTGCTGCACCGGCTCGGGCGCTGAACCACGCGAATTCTCAAGTCCCGCTACAACCCCTTGACCCGGTGGCCCCACGGGCCCCATCCTCCACTCCCGGCCACACCGTCGATTTCCGGCCATGCGATGACGGGGAGTGCTCCGGCGCGTTCGCTCCGTGTTCGAACGTTGCGAATGCGTCTCCGGAGATGGATTGGCCGGTTTCCGGTACAGGCCAATGGGGCATCCACACCGTGGCGTGGGGCGAAGGAGGTCTCGGGGGTGGCGTTGGTGGTGGCACAGGAGGTGCCCACGTCGTCGAGCATGGCCGTACCCCATGGCCCTGCGGGCGTGGGCAAGGCGAGACACCGGATGCGCGATCAGCTGCGCATGGGCGGGGTCGCGGAATCGGTCATCGACGATGCCGTACTCATTCTTTCCGAACTGCTGAGCAATGCGTGCAAGCACGGCCGGCCACTGGGCGACGCCCTGGCCGGGGACGGCGACGTCCGGGCCGCCTGGCGGATGGACCCGGCGGGCCGGCTCACGGTGGAGGTGACGGACGGCGGCGGGCCCACCCGCCCGGCTCCGGCGACGCCCTCGGTCACCGCGCACGGCGGCCGCGGGCTGAACATCATCACCGCGCTGGCCGACGACTGGGGTGTCCGGGACGACGCCCGCGGCGAGGTCACGGTGTGGGTCGTGGTGCACGACGCGGACCCGGGCCACCGCCGCCACGACTTCGCGACGCGCGTCGTGGCACCCGCGGTGCCGGCCATCACCGAACTGGACTTCGCCGACGCCTTCGACGACCTGGACTGACCCTCGGCCCACCGACCCGGCCCACTCACGCCCGGCCCACCCACCCAGGCCCACCGACCCGACCCACTCACACCCGGCCCACCCACCCAGACCCACCGACCCGGCCCGCTCACGCCCGGCCCACCCACCCCGGGCGCGCGCGAGCGAAGACGGGCGGAACGGGCCCTGGCCACCCCGGACGGCCACCCCGGACCGACCCGGTCCGCGCGGCGGACACGGGCGCGTTGTCCACAGGGTCGCCTCGGCCATGGCGTGAACAGCTAGGCTCCCGGCGTACCAGACGAGCCGTTTCCGGGAGACACCCTCATGGCGAAGAAGCGACCCCAGACGAAGGCCGCGCGCCCGCAGCACACGGGCGGAGCCCGCGCCGCAGGCGCCGATGAGAACGTTCCGGTGGTCGGCGCCCGTGAGCCCTGCCCCTGCGGCAGCGGCCGCCGCTACAAGGCCTGCCACGGCCGGGCCGCCGCGCAGGCGGTGACCGAGCTGGTGCAGCGCCCGTTCGAGGGCGTGCCCGGCGAGTGCGACTGGGTGGCCCTGCGCGAGCTGGTGCCCGCCGCCACGGTCGCGCTGCCCCTCAAGGGCGGCCTGCCCGAGGGCGTCCCCTCGGTCACCCTGGCGACCGTGCTGCCGATGGCCTGGCCGGCGCTGCGCCGCGAGGACGGCTCGGTCCTGCTGGGCCTGCAGAACGACACCGCCTCCGGCGACATCAGCCGCGATCTGGCGGACACCCTCCGGCGCGCCCTGGAGGCCACGCCGGGCTCGCCGGTCCAGGCGCGGCGCGCCCCGGCCGACGGCCCGCGGCTCCAGGATCTGCTCGACGCCGAAGGCGCGTTCGAGCCAGTTGTGCACGAGGGCTTCGAGTTCTGGGTCCCGGACGCGGAGAACGCCACCCCGGAGGTGACCGCCTCCCTGGAGCGGGCCAACGCCGCGGCCATCCCGACCGTGCGGCTGACCGGCGTGGACGCCGCCTACTGGTGCGAGACCCCGGACAAGAACCACCTGCGCTGGGTCATGCCGCACCCCGAGGAGCAGCTTCTGGACGCGCTCGCGCGGCTGCACGCGGCCGGCCGGTCCAACCTCGGCGAGGGCACCCGACTCGTGGGGTCCTTCCGCGCTCACGGCCTCACCGTGCCGGTCTGGGACCTGCCGAGCGGGATGGGCGCCCAGGACGTGGAGAAGCCGGCCGCCGAGTTCGCCGAGCGGCTCGCCGAGGCCCTGGCCACGGACGCGCCGCTCACCGCGGACGAGCGCCGGGCGCGCGGCGGGCTCACCAACCGGCAGGTCACCCTCAGCTGACGCGCCGTCGTCGCCCCGGTTCCGGCTGACCGACCGGTCAGCCGGAACCGGGGTCGGCCCAACAGGTGACTCCTGTCACAACTCGCCGTCCCCGCAAGGAAATCGGTGACCGGAAAGCCCGGATCGAATTTGCGAACCGCGGATCTCTTGTTACCGTTCCAGTAGCCCGGTTGCTGGTGCATCCCCCGTCGCCAGCAACCGGGTCCTTTCATGCCCGGCGTCCTGTACAGAACGCCGCCGTCCGTCAACTGCCCGCAGGCGCAGCCGAGTTGCTCCCGGAACGCAGCAACAGCGGCCCCTCCTGGGCGCGGACCGCGAACTCCGCCACCGCCGTGTAGCCGTCCAGGGGGCCCCGCGCCGCCTCCCGGGGCGTCTCACAGGTCCCCGGCTCGTCCTCGGCTCCCAGCTCGCACCGCATCTGCACGGTACGGCCACCCGGCGCCAGCAGGCTCAGTACCGCGTCCAGCGCCCGGCCGCTGGTGTTGCGGTAGTAGGTGCGCGCCCAGGTCTCCTCGCCCTGCGCGATCACGCAGGTCTGCGCCTCGATGCCCTCGGGCGCGGTGAGTTCGGGTCCGCAGCGCGCGGCGGTGGCCAGCCCCGGACCCAGTGCCCGGGACGAGGGGACGGCGGCCTTGGCGTCGGCCGACGAGGACGACGCGGGCGCGGGCGCGGACGGCGGTACGGAGGGGGCGGGCGGGGCGGTGTGGCGCTCCTCGCCCACCTGCCCCGCGGACGCGACGGCCAGCGGCAGCGCCACCGCGCACACCGCCACGGCCACGAGGGCGAACAGACGGACCTTCCGGGGGTCCGGGGGTCGTCCCCCGGATTGACGCAGCATGGGACGGAAGATAACGACAGCGGGCGGGCGGCCGGTCCGGCGCGCGCCCGACACCCCTACAACTCGGGTGCGCTCACACCCGTACGAGTGAGGGCCTCCACCACGGCGTCCACCACGGCCTCCACGTCCGGCACCCACGGGGAGGCCGAACCGGGCAGCGGGGCACGCTCCCAGCGGACGTCGCCCAGGCCGGTCACGGAGGGGGGCAGGGCGATGTAGCCGCCGGTGCCGTGGAAGCGCAGGGAGCCGGGGACGAAGTCCTTGGCGTAGAGCAGTTCGCCCAGCTGCTCCATGGAGTACGGCTTGACCAGGATCGACCAGCGGGTGGGCGAGGCGACCACGGGGCCGAGCCGGATGCCCGCGCGGTCGAGCGCGGTGAGCGCCTGGGCGGCCGGCAGGGCGGGCAGGCTGACCGCGCAGGGCGCGCCGCCGCCGGTGGCGAGCACGATCGGCGCCGCCGGGCGGTTGGTCCACCACCAGCGCACCATGCGCTCGTCGGTGGTGGCCGCGAGGAGGCCGGGGTCGAAGGGGTGCGCACCGGGCACCGCGCACTCGGGGTCGGGGCAGCCGCAGCGGGACCGCCCCTGCGGATCCGCCGTCACACCCGGGAGTACGGGCCACTGCCATTGAGTCGCGAAGGTCAGGGCCGCGCCGAGCAGGTCAGGCCTCCCGTCGCTGCGCCGGGACAGGAGCCTGCGTCGCCTTCCGAGGATCTCGCGCATGAGCGCTCGTTCCTTTCCGTTGCACCGCTGGCAACACCGTGGTCCACATCACATCATGTGTCGATCACTTCACTGTGCGTACCTAATGGCGCATCACACCCCTGCTTCGAGCAGAGGGAACCCCTATGGGCCGAGCGTTGGCTGCGTCCGCGGCAGCCTCGTCCACACCTGACGTCTATCAGAAGCATGGGCATGGCGTGGGGTGGCGAAGTATGGCGTTTGCCGTCCCGCGTATTTCTCTTCGCCTCCGCCACGGGAGGATGGGGCTCGGTCGTCGGTGGCTAAGACGCCCGGGTCCGCCACCAGGTTCCGGGCGGTGTCAACCGCCCCTGGCCTTCTCCGAGTACGTACCCATCACGACCGCTGTGACGCTCTGTGGAGCAAGCCCAGTCGACCTCAATAGGGCGTTCCCTGAGGCAGTTTTAAGCCAACTTCGCCTTTTCGCAAGAGGCTGGGAAGAGGTGCACCGGTTACCCACGGACACCAGGAATCCCGGCAGGACAATGCTGGACATCCCCTTACGAGTGCGTGTACATGTGGAGACACCGCCAGCGGCGCAGAATGACATGGGGGTTTGCGATGCTTTTGAGCAAAACGCACCGGTCGGAAAGCCGGACGCCATGAACGCCCCTCACCCTCCGAAAGTGGCCGGAATCGATTCAACGGTTCCCTCGCCCGCACAGACTGTCCCGCCCGCGCCCCTGGCCCCGGGCACCCCTCCCGTCACGGCCCCGAGCACACCGGCCGCCCCCGGACCCGTCCTCCAGGACCGTCTCGCCGGCTGGGTCTCCGACCTCACCACGCTGCACGAACTCACCGAGCGCCTGGCCCGCACGGACACCCTCCCCGAGGCCCTGGAGGAACTGCTCCGGGCCGGCTCCGCCCTCGTCGGCGCCCGCCGCGGACTCGTCGTCCTGGAGCCCGCCGACGGACGCGGCCCCGACACCACCGTCGGCCTCGGCCTCGGCCGCGCCGACCTCGGGCACATCGAGACCGTGCCGCGCGGCGCCCTGTCCTACGGCCGGATCCTCGACGGACTGCCCGGCGGCGACAGCGAGATCGCGCAGCCCGACCTCTTCGCCGAGGACGGTCTCGACCCGCGCCACCGCGAGGTGGCCGCCCGCCTCGGCTACGCCGCGAGCTACGCGCTCCCCCTGCACTCCGAGACCGCCGGCCGCCTAGGCGCCGCCGTGTGGCTCTACGACGAGCCGGCCGAGCCCGGCGAGCGCGCCCGGCACCTGGCCGGCCTGTACACGCGCTGCGCCACCGAGCACCTCGCCCGGCTCCTGGAGGTGGAGCGCACCCGCGCCGACATGGCGACCCTGCGCGAGGAACTGCTCCCCTCCCGGCTGCCCCGGGTCGCCGGCGTGCAGCTCGCCGCCCGGCACCGCACCGGGCCGCTGGGCGGCGGCGACTGGTACGACGCGCTGCCGCTGCCGGACGCCGCGCTCGGCCTCGCGGTGGGCTCGGTCACCGGGTCCGGGCCCAGCGCCGTCGCCGCGATGGGCCGGCTGCGCGCCTCGCTGAGGGCGTACGCCGTGATGGAGGGCGAGGACCCCGTCGCGGTCCTGTCCGACCTGGAACTGCTGCTGCGGCTGACCGAGCCCGCCCGCTCGGCCACCGCGCTCTTCGCCTACTGCGAACCCGCCCTGAACAAGATCACCCTGGCCGGGGCGGGGCACTGCCCGCCGCTGCTGATCGGCGAACGGCGCACCGAGTTCGTGGAGACCTCCGTCTCCGCCCCGCTCGGCATGCTGGCCTGCTGGGAGGCGCCCGGCGTGGAGTTCCAGGCGGAGGCCGGCGAGACGGTGCTCCTTTACACCGACGGCCTGCTGCACCGCACCGGCGACGCCACCGACCGGGCCTTCGCCCGACTGCACTCCGCCGCCGCGGGCGTGCCCCGCGCGCTGCGCGACGACCCGGACGCCGTCGTCGACCACGTTCTGCGCACGATGCTGCCCGACGGGCTGGACGCCGCGGACAGCCCCGAGGACGTCGTCCTGCTCGCCGCGCGCTTCGAGTAGACCCGCGCCGCGGGTGAGCCCGGATCGCGGGTGAGCCCCGTGAATCGCCAGTGAGCCCGGTGAATCGCGAGTGAGCCCCGTAACAGGTCCTCCGGCCCTGTGACCCCTTCCGTCCGAACGTACGATGGAGGGGGTCCAGTGCCGTATCAAGGAGGATGACCGTGGCCGAAGAGCTCACGCCGGAGACCCCGGAAGAGGCCGAGGAGCCGATCAAGCAGCGCAAGAACGGCCTGTATCCGGGCGTGTCCGACGAGCTCGCCGAGAGCATGAAGTCCGGCTGGGCCGACACGGAGCTGCACGACCTGACGCCGATCGCCCAGGCCGCCGAGACGGCCGCCCGGCGCGCCGCGCTGTCCGCCCGCTTCCCCGGTGAGCGCCTGGTCGTCCCCGCGGGCCACCTGAAGACCCGCTCGAACGACACCGAGTACGCCTTCCGCGCGTCCGTCGAGTACGCCTACCTCACCGGCAACCAGACCGAGGACGGCGTCCTGGTCATGGAGCCCGTCGCCGACGGCCACCGCGCGACGATCTACCTGCTGCCCCGCTCCGACCGCGAGAACGGGGAGTTCTGGCTCTCCGGCCAGGGCGAGCTGTGGGTCGGCCGCCGGCACTCCCTCACCGAGGCGGAGAAGCTGTACGGCATCCCCGCCTCCGACGTGCGGGAACTGGCCGACGCGCTGCGCGAGGCGACCGGCCCGGTGCGGGTCGTCCGCGGCTACGACGCCGGCATCGAGGCCGCCCTGACCGACAAGGTCACCGCCGAGCGGGACGAGGAACTGCGGGTCTTCCTCTCCGAGGCGCGACTGGTCAAGGACGAGTTCGAGATCGGCGAGCTGCAGAAGGCCGTCGACTCCACCGTGCGCGGCTTCGAGGACGTCGTGCGGGTGCTGGACAAGGCCGAGGCCACCTCCGAGCGGTACATCGAGGGCACCTTCTTCCTGCGCGCCCGCGTCGAGGGCAACGACGTCGGCTACGGCTCGATCTGCGCCGCCGGCCCGCACGCCTGCACCCTGCACTGGGTCCGCAACGACGGCCCGGTCCGCTCCGGCGACCTGCTGCTGCTCGACGCCGGTGTGGAGACGCACACGTACTACACCGCCGACGTCACCCGGACGCTGCCGATCAACGGCCGCTACACCGAGATCCAGAAGAAGATCTACGACGCCGTGTACGACGCCCAGGAGGCCGGCATCGCGGCCGTGCAGCCGGGCGCCAAGTACCGGGACTTCCACGACGCGGCCCAGCGGGTGCTCACCGAGCGGCTCGTGGAGTGGGGTCTCGTCGAGGGTCCCGTGGAGCGGGTGCTGGAGCTGGGCCTCCAGCGGCGCTGGACGCTGCACGGCACCGGCCACATGCTCGGTCTGGACGTCCACGACTGCGCCGCCGCGCGCGTGCAGACGTACGTGGACGGCGTCCTGGAGCCGGGCATGTGCCTGACCGTCGAGCCCGGTCTGTACTTCCAGGCCGACGACCTGACGGTGCCGGAGGAGTACCGCGGCATCGGCGTCCGGATCGAGGACGACATCCTCGTGACGGAGGACGGCAACCGCAACATGTCCGCCGGGCTGCCGCGCCGGTCCGACGAGGTCGAGACCTGGATGGCCTCCCTCAAGGGCTGATGACGCGTACGCGACGGCCGGGTACCGGAAGGTGCCCGGCCGTCGTGTTCCTCGACGAGGCGGTGTCGTGGACCTGTACGTAGAGCCGGCTGGCCGCCTCCGGGCGGCGGGCCGGACCGAAGCGGGCCCTGAGGGACGCCGTACGGGACGGCTCTCACGCCGTCACACGTACCGCGTGCTCACCGGCGGAGTGACCGTCACCGGCAGCGCGTCCACGAACAGGGCGCCTGCCAGCAGGCCCGCGCTGCCTCGGGGGCTCCAGGCCCGGGTGCGGAGGTCCGCGTCCAGGGCCGCCAGTGCCGCCGCCCCTGCCGTCGTCGCCGTGCCGCCCGCCTCCAGCACCCCGCGGGCCCCGGCCTGCACCTGACGCAGCCCCAGGGGACCCGCCGTGTACAGCAGTTCCGTGTCCTGGAGCGTGGACATGACGGTGAGCAGGGCATTCAGCCGGCACCGGGGTTCGGGGGTGCCCGCGGCGCGGGAGGTCCGCAGGGCGTCCAGAGCCCGGCGGACGTGGGGGAAACCGGCCCGTGCCTCGCCCCTCGCCCCGGCGGCCCCGTACTTCGCGGAGACCGACGAACCCCGCGACGGTCTGCGCGGCACGCCCCTGTCGGGGTGGGCGGCGATGCGCTTGGCGGTCGCCGCGGCCTCCCGCGGGTCCAGGGCGGCCCCCGCCACCAGCAGGCCCAGCGTCCACAGGGCACCCCGGTGACCACCGCCCGCCAGTCCCACGGAGTGCTCGGCACAGCGGCCGATCGAGCCCAGTTCCGCACGGAGTCCGGGGGTCGGCTCCCCGGTGCGCCGGGCCGCCGCCGCCATGGCCGCGAGACCGGGGGCGAGCGCCTTCGCCGACCAGCACCAGGCGCGCAGGTCCCGGCGGGCGGTGCGGGCGTCCAGGTCGCGCGGGTCGGGCAGACCCGGCTTGGGGGCCAGCGTCAACTGGCCGGTCAGCGCGGCCACGGCGGCCCGCGCCAGCGCCTCGTCCGCACGGCTCGTCATCGCCGTACCCGCCGGGAGGCCAAGGCGGGGGCGTGGGATGGGCCGGGCGTCGAGTCCTTCGGGGTTCCCGTCATGCACATGAACGTAGGAACGGCGCCCGTCAGGACCTTGGGTGCGGGCTGTGCGGGGGCTGAGAGTCCTGAGGAAGCTGAAGGCGGAGCCGGCCGCGCGCTACACCGCCATCAGCGGAGGGGCGTCCTTCCGCCACTTGAGGATCTTGTCGAAGCTCACCACCGCACCTGGCTGCCCCGGCTTGTTGCCGATCCGCACATGGTCGGCCAGCTCCTGGATCAGATACAGCCCCCGGCCGTTCTCCGCGTCCATGGACACCGCCGGCTCGTCGCGCCCCACGCACCCGAAGCCCGGACCGGAGTCGGCTACCTCGATCCGGCAGGTCTCGCCGTCCAGATAGGCCGTGACGCGGTACGCCTCGCAGCCCCCGGTGAGCGTGGTGCCGCCGTGCTCCACGGCGTTCGCGCACGCCTCGCTGAGGGCGACCGAGAGGTCGTAGGAGACGTCCGGATCCACGCCCGCGCTCTCCATCGTGCCGAGCAGGAGCCGCCGGGCGAGCGGAACGCTCGCAGCCTCACGCCGCAAATGGAGTGACCACCAGATGCTCATGCTCCAGCCTCCCGGCCGCGGCTCGACATACCGTTACCTATTGCCGCCGACGACCCCCGGTAAGCACATCGTTGACGTGATACCGCCCATATGGGGGATGCGTCCGAAGTGGCCGACGGTGTATGCGGGGACGGTTCGCACCAGAGGGGGACCTTCCACGCACAGGTCACCTTGCGGACCTGCCGTATGGACGCCGTAAGGCCAGTGCGATGATGAGGCCGCCATGAGTGCCCCCCACTCGCGCCCGGCACCCACCGGACGCGACGTCCGGATCCTGCGGGCCGCGGTGTTCGCCGCGGTCTGTGTCGTGCTGGCCGCGGGCGGACACGCACTCGGCTCCTGCGTCCCGATCCCCTGGTGGACCCTGGGCGCCGGCTTCCTCGCCGTCCTCGCCGTCGCCGTGCCGCTCGCCGGACGCGCACGGTCACTGCCCGGCATCGTGGCCCTGCTCGCGCTCGGCCAGACCGTCCTGCACACCCTGTTCGGCCTCGGCCAGCACGGCACGCAGGCCACCCAGGCGGCCACCGCCGCCGACGCCTCGCTCGTCGCGCGGGCCGCGCGACTGGCGTGCGGGACCGCGACCGCGACCCTCAGCCCCGACCAGGCCCACCGGATCCTCACCGAGGCCCGCGTCCCGGTCACGGACGCGCACCACTCGGCGGAGTCGGTCACCGGCACCGCGTCCCTGCTGCCGTCCCTGCCCATGCTGCTGGGCCACCTGCTCGCCGCCGCCGTGACCGGCTGGCTGCTGCACCGCGGCGACCTGGCCCTCGGCCGCCTGGTCGAACTGTCGGCCCACACCCTGTCCGAGGCGGCCGCCGTACGGTCGCTGCGCGCCGCCCTCGCCCTGGTCCGCGCCCTGCGCGCCGGACTGCCGGGCGCACCCGCGGCGGGCCCGCGCACACCGCGCACCGCACGCCTCGTAGCGCCCCGGCCGCACACCACCGCGCTCCAGCACACGGTGATCCGGCGCGGCCCGCCCGCCGCCGCACTCGTGCTCGCCGCCTGACGCGACGCGACCACCGCTGGGAGTTCCGTTCGGATTCCGGCAGGGGCCGCCGTCGTGCGGCACGCGCATGCCGACGCGCCCCTCCACACCTCCGGAACAACCGAATCCCGCTCACCATGGAGTGCTCCCTGATGAAGGTCTCTGCCCGCATCGCCGCCGCCGGCACCCTCGCCGCGACCGCCGTGCTCGCCCTGTCCGTCCCCGCCTTCGCGCACGTCACCGTGCAGCCCGAGGGCGAGGCGGCCAAGGGCGGCTACGCCGTCGTCGACTTCCGGGTCCCGAACGAGAGCGACACCGCGTCCACCGTGAAGCTGGAGGTCAGCTTCCCGACGGACCACCCGCTCGCCTCCGCGATGCCCGAGCCGATCGCCGGCTGGACGGCCAAGGTCACCAAGGCCAAGCTCGACGAGCCCATCGAGCTGCACGGCCAGAAGATCAACGAGGCCGTCAGCAAGATCACCTGGACCGCGACCGGCAAGGGCGTGGAGCCCGGCTTCTTCCAGAAGTTCCCGGTCTCCATGGGCGCCCTGCCCGAGGACGCCGAGGAACTGGTCTTCAAGGCCGTCCAGACCTACGACGACGGCGAGGTCGCCCGCTGGATCGAGGTCCAGCAGGACGGCCAGGAGGAGCCGGAGAAGCCCGCCCCGGTGCTGGCCCTCTCCGCGGCCTCCGAGGACGGCCACTCGCACGGCGGCTCCGAGGCGAGCGAGGAGCCCTCCGACGAGGCGTCCGCCGACTCCCACTCCACCGCGAGCACCGACGAGGCCGCCGCCGACAGCAGCGACACCACCGCCCGCGTCCTTGGCGTCGTCGGCATCGTCGTCGGCGCCATCGGCGTGGCCTACGGCGTCCTCGCCGGCCGTCGGCGTACCAACGCCTAGTCCGCCACCTCGGGCGCGCGCCGGTGCCCACGGCCCGGCGCGCGCCCGAGCCCCTCACCCTTCCGGGACATTTCGCCATGCGCACCAAGAAGTTCACGGCGGCGGCCCTGCTCGCCGCCGCAGCCCTGACCCTGACCGCCTGCGGCAGCGGTGACGACGACGCGGCCCCCGCCACCGTCGTCTCCGAGGAGGCCGGCTCCGAGAAGGCCGCCACCGTCCTCGACCAGCCCTTCGAGAAGCCGGACCTGGTCCTCACCGACACCACCGGCAAGCAGTACGACCTCCGCGAGGAGACCGCGGGCAAGCCGACCCTCATCTACTTCGGCTACACCAACTGCCCCGACGTCTGCCCGCTGACGATGAGCAACATCGCCGTCGCCAAGAAGCGGCTGCCCCAGGCCGAACAGGACGAACTGCGCGTCGTCTTCGTCACCACCGACCCCGAGCGCGACACCGCCGAGGCTCTCGGCGAGTGGCTCAAGGGCATCGACCCGCAGGCCGTCGGCCTCACCGGCGACTTCGACACCATCCAGGCCGGCGCCCGCACCCTCGGCATCACCATCGAGCCGCCGCACCAGGAGAAGGGCAAGACCGTCTCCACGCACGGCACCCAGGTCATCGCCTTCTCCCCGAAGACCGACGGCGGCTACGTCCTCTACGGCGAGGACGCCACCGTCGACGACTACACCGAGGACCTCCCCAAGCTGGTCAAGGGGGAGAACCCGTGAGGCGTGCCGCGCTGTCCGCCGCGGTCCTGGGCCTCGCCCTCGCGGGCTGCGGCTCCACCGACGACTCCGCCCCCGACCTCACCGTCACCGGCGCCTACATGCCCCAGCCCGTCTCCGACTCCATGGCGGCCGGCTTCCTGACCATCAGGAACACCGGCGGCACCCTGGACCGGCTGACCTCCGTCACCAGCGACATCGCCGGCACCGTCACCGTCCACGAAACCGTCGACTCCGCCATGCGCGAGGTCGACGACCTCGCCGTGCCCGCGGACGGACAGGTCGTGTTCAAGAGCGGCGGCAACCACCTGATGTTCGAGAAGCTGAAGCACCGGCCGAAGCAGGGCGACACCGTGTCGGTGGTGCTGCACTTCGCCGACACCGACCCCGTCACGGTCGAGATGCCGGTGAAGCCCGCCACCTACACCCCCGCCGCGCACGCACACTGAGGGAGGGACCCACCTTGACCCCGACCATCGCCCTTCGCCTGCGGACCGTGGTGCCGCTGCTGCTCGCCGCCGCCGCGCTGCTCCTCGCCGGTGCCGGACCGGTCTCCGCGCACGCCGCGCTGACCGGCAGCGACCCCCAGCAGGGGGCGGTGGTCGACCGGGCCCCGGACCGGGTCTCGCTCACCTTCTCCGAACAGGTCGCGCTCTCCGACGACTCCCTGCGCGTCCTCGCCCCCGACGGCACCCGCGTCGACACCGGCGACGCCGCGGGCGTGACCGGCACGACGTACGCGGTAGGACTCGAAACGGGCCTGGCCGACGGCACCTACACCGTCTCCTACCAGGTCGTCTCCGCCGACAGCCACCCCGTGGCCGGTGCCTTCACCTTCTCCGTCGGCGCCCCCTCGGCGACCTCCGTCTCCGTCTCCGGCCAGACCGCGGGCGGGGGCACCGTCGGCGTCCTCTACGGCATCGGCCGCTACCTCTCCTACGCCGGCTTCGTCGTCCTCGTCGGCGGCGCCGCCTTCGTCCTCGCCTGCTGGCAGCGCGGGGCCGGCGTACGGGCCCTGCAACGACTCGTCGTCGCCGGCTGGCTCACGCTCACCGCCGCCACCCTCGCCCTGCTCCTGCTGCGCGGCTCCTACACCGGCTCCGGCAAGGTCGGCGACATCCTCGACCTGAACCTCCTCAGCGACGTCCTCCAGACCAAGACCGGCGCCGCCCTCGTCTCCCGGCTCCTGCTGCTCGCCGCCGCGGCCCTGTTCATCGCGGTGCTCTTCGGGGCGTACGCCCGCCTGGCCGCTCCCGAGGACGGCCCCGGCGCCCCCCAGGACGACCAGGACGTCCAGGGCGCGCAGCAGCACAAGCGGGACCTCACCTTCGGACTCGCGATCGGCGGCGTCGTCGTCGCGGCCGGGCTCGCGGCGAGCTGGGCCATGGCCGAGCACGCCTCCACCGGCCTCCAGCCCGGCATCGCGATGCCCGTCGACATCGTCCACCTGGTCGGCGTCGCCACCTGGCTCGGCGGACTCACCGCCCTGCTCGTCGCCCTCTACCGCTCGCCCGACACCGCCCCCGACGCCACCGCCGTACGACGGTTCTCCACCCTCGCCTTCGGCAGCGTGATCGCCGTCGTCCTCACCGGCGTCTACCAGTCCTGGCGCCAGCTCGGCGGCTGGTCGGCCTTCACCGACACCCGCTACGGACAACTGCTCCTCGTCAAACTCGCCCTGGTGGCCCTGCTCGTCGGCGTCGCCTGGATATCCCGGCGCTGGACCGCGCGGCTCGCCGAGGCACCCGCCCCCGCGCCCCGCAAGCAGAAGGTGCCGGCCACCACCTCCGCCAACCCCAAGCGCGCCGCGCAGCTCGCCCGGCAGCGGGCCGCCATGGAGGCCGCCCGGCAGAAGCGGCTGCGGGACGCCGACCCCAACCGCTTCGGCCTGCGCCGCTCGGTGCTCGCCGAGGCGGGCATCGCCGTCGTGCTGCTCGCCGTCACCACCGTGCTGACCTCCACCGAGCCGGGCCGTACGGAACAGGAGGCCGCGCGGGCCAACGCCGCCGCCCCGGCCCCCGCCGACGCCTCCGGCGCGCTGACCCTGGACATGTCCTTCGACACCGGCGGCGAGGACGGCAAGGGCGTCGTACGCGTCGAACTCGACCCCGCGCGGGTCGGCGCCAACGAGATGCACGTCTACGTCCAGCGGCCCAACGGACGGGCCTTCGACATCCCCGAGGTCAAGATCGCCTTCACCCTCGAATCCCAGGACATCGGCCCACTGCCGGTGGTCCCGGACCACATCACCACCGGCCACTGGTCGGCGGGCGGCGTCCAACTGCCCATGGCCGGGGACTGGACGGTCGCCGTGACCGTGCGGACCTCCGACATCGACCAGACGACCGTCTCCAAGAACGCGCAGATCGGCTGAACGACCATGGCTGACCAGTCCATCCCGGAGACCCGGACCCCCCGGCGCGAGGAGAGCCTCCCCGCCGAACCCCCGGCCGGCGTCTCCCGTCGCACCCTGCTCGGCACCGCCGCGGCCAGCGGTCTGGTGCTCGGCGCGGCGGGCGGGGCCGCGGGCTACGCCGCCGCACCGGCGGCGGCCACCCCCCTCACCTCGCTCGGCACCGGGCAGGCGATGTTTCACGGGAAACATCAGCCCGGCATCCTCCAGGCACTCCAGGCCCGCGGCCATCTCGTCGCCTTCGACCTCACGGCGGGCGCAGGCCGCAAGGAGGCGGCCGCCCTGCTGCGCCGCTGGTCCCGGACGGCAGAGCGGCTGATGGCCGGTGAACCCGCGGACTCCGCGGACACCGGCGTGGCCCTCGACGCCGGACCCTCCTCCCTGACCGTCACCTTCGGCTTCGGCCACAGCTTCTTCACCCGCACCGGACTGGAGAAGCAGCGCCCGGTCGCCCTCGACCCGCTGCCCGACTTCTCCTCCGACCGCCTCGACAAGGCCCGCAGCAACGGCGACCTGTGGGTGCAGATCGGCGCCGACGACGCGCTGGTCGCCTTCCACGCCCTGCGCGCGATCCAGAAGGACGCCGGCTCCGCCGCCCGCGTCCGCTGGCAGATGAACGGCTTCAACCGCTCGCCGGGCGCCACCGCCCACCCCATGACGGCCCGCAATCTCATGGGCCAGGTCGACGGCACCCGCAATCCGAAGCCCGCCGAGTCCGACTTCGACGAGCGGATCTTCGTCCCCGCCCCCGACGCGAAGGACACGCAGGGCACACAGGGCACGCAGGACCCCGCGTGGATGGCGAACGGCTCCTACGCCGTCGTACGCCGCATCCGCATGCTCCTCGACGACTGGGAGCAGCTCTCCGGCAAGGAGCAGGAGGACGTCATCGGGCGCCGGAAGGCGGACGGGGCGCCCCTGTCCGCGCCCGCCGACGGCACCGAGACCACCGAGATGGACCTGGAGAAGACGAACGCCGACGGCGACCTGGCCGTCCCGATCAACGCCCACGCCCGTATCTCCCGGCCCGACCAGAACGGCGGGGCCGCGATGCTGCGGCGGCCGTTCTCCTTCCACGACGGGATCGCCGCGGACGGGACCCCCGACGCGGGACTGCTGTTCGTCTGCTGGCAGGCCGACCCGCTGCGCGGCTTCGTCACCGTGCAGCGCAAGCTCGACCGGGGCGACGCCCTGTCGCGGTTCATCCGCCACGAGTCGAGCGGCCTGTTCGCCGTCCCCGGCGGCGCGGCGGAGGGAGAGTACGTCGGCCAGCGGCTGCTGGAGGGGTGAAGACCGGGGAGATCACCCGGTCGTGAGACGCGGGTCCGGGGCCGCCCCCGCGGCCATTAGGGTGAGGTCATGCCAGCGAGCTACGCGTATCTCGGCCCCGAGGGCACCTTCACCGAAGTCGCCCTGCGCACGCTTCCGGAGACGGCCACCCGGGAGCTGATCCCGTACGTGTCCGTCCAGTCCGCGCTCGACGCGGTCCGGGTGGGCGAGGCCGAGGCCGCGTTCGTCCCCATCGAGAACTCCGTCGAGGGCGGCATCACCACCACCCTCGACGAACTGGTGGCCGGCACCCCGCTGATGATCTACCGCGAGGTGCTGCTGTCGATCACCTTCGCGCTGCTGGTCCGCCCGGGCACCGCGCTCTCCGACATCAAGACCGTCTCCGCGCACCCGGCCGCCCAGCCGCAGGTCCGCAACTGGCTGCGCAAGCACCTCCCCGAGGCCGCCTGGGAGTCCGCCGCCTCCAACGCCGACGCCGCCCGCCTGGTCCAGGAGGGCCGCTACGACGCCGCCTTCGCCGGGGAGTTCGCCGCGGCCCGCTACGGCCTGGAGGTCCTGGAGAGCGGGATCCACGACGCGGAGAACGCCCAGACCCGGTTCGTGCTGGTGGGCCGCCCGGCCCGGCCCGCGGCCCCGACCGGCGCCGACAAGACCTCCGTCGTGCTGTGGCAGCGCGACGACCACCCCGGCGGGCTGCGCGACCTGCTCGGCGAGTTCGCGACCCGTGGCATCAACCTGATGCTGCTCCAGTCCCGGCCCACCGGTGCGGGCATCGGCAACTACTGCTTCTGCATCGACGCCGAGGGGCACATCTCCGACCGGCGGGTCGCGGACGCCCTGCGGGGCCTGAAGCGCAGCTGCCTGGAGGTGCGCTACCTCGGCTCGTACCCGCGCGCCGACGTGGGCGTGGACGGGGTGGCCGCGCCGCGTCCCGGTACGTCGGACGAGGAGTTCCTGGACGCCTCGGACTGGGTGGCGCGCTGCCAGGACGGACGCTTCTGAGGAACCGCGCCGCGCTCCCCGCCCCTGGGGCGGTCCGGGGCTTCGGTGACTCTCAGCGACCGATTCTTTCCGGTCCTATCTACCGATCATCGTTATCCACAGAAGTTATCCACAGGCCGACCTCTCGACCTGGGGACAAGTCGACACCATGCCATGACCCAGTCGACAAATCGCCCTACAGCACCCCACCTCGTCCACCGTCGCGCAGTTCACCCTTCGTCCACTCGTTTCCTGCGAGCAATCCTTTGAGGCGACTCATATCCACTCGATCGTGGGCGTAAAGGAGGTTTGGCCTGGGAATCACCGGGTCGGGTCGAGGTATTCGGAGTGATCAATTCCGGAGTCCACAGATCTTCCACACAGCCTGTGGATAACTCACCCGAGGGTGTGGACGCCTGTGGATTACGGAGACCCAAGTCCCGCTCCCCGCAAGGAAATCCAGTCAACACCGCTCCCGCCGCATGATCCGTCCCAGGGAATGAGACGTCTTTTATTGACACCGTGGGCAATTCCGTCATAACGGAACGTAAGGAACAGTTCGGGGTGGCTCGGGAAAGCGAGTCGTGAGTTGCGACGCGGCCCCGGTAGCCTGGGCCGCGTGATTGACCTTCGCCTGCTCCGTGAGGACCCCGACCGTGTGCGCGCCTCCCAGCGCGCCCGTGGAGAGGACGTCGCGCTCGTCGACGCTCTCCTGTCCGCCGACGAACGGCGCAGGTCGTCCGGCGTCCGCTTCGACGAGCTGCGTTCCGAGCAGAAGTCGCTCGGCAAGCTCATCCCCAAGGCCACTCCCGAGGAGCGCGTCGAGCTGCTCCAGAAGGCGGAGCAGCTGAAGACGGACGTCAAGGCCGCCGAGGCGACGCAGAACGAGGCCGACGAGGAGACCAAGCGGCTCGTCCTCCGGCTCGGCAACCTCGTCCACCCGGACGTTCCGGTCGGCGGCGAGGAGGACTTCGTCGTCCTGGAGACGCACGGCACCATCCGTGACTTCGCCGCCGAGGGCTTCGAGCCCAAGGACCACCTGGAGCTCGGCGAGGCGCTGGGCGCCATCGACGTCGAGCGCGGCGCGAAGGTGTCCGGCTCGCGCTTCTACTACCTCACCGGTGTCGGCGCGCTGCTGGAGCTGGCCCTGGTCAACGCGGCCATCGCGCAGGCCACCGCGGCGGGCTTCATCCCGATGCTGACCCCCGCGCTGGTCCGCCCGCGCGCGATGGAGGGCACCGGCTTCCTCGGCCAGGCCGCGGAGAACGTGTACCACCTGGAGAAGGACGACTACTACCTGGTCGGCACCTCCGAGGTCCCGCTCGCCGCGTACCACATGGACGAGATCGTCGACGCCGACAAGCTGCCGCTGCGGTACGCCGGTTTCTCGCCGTGCTTCCGCCGCGAGGCCGGCACCTACGGCAAGGACACCCGGGGCATCTTCCGGGTGCACCAGTTCGACAAGGTCGAGATGTTCTCCTACGTGGCCCCCGAGGACGCGGAGAACGAGCACCAGCGGCTCCTGGAGTGGGAGAAGCAGTGGCTCACCGGCCTGGAGCTGCCCTTCCAGGTCATCGACGTCGCCTCGGGCGACCTGGGCGCGTCCGCCTCCCGCAAGTTCGACTGCGAGGCGTGGATCCCGACCCAGGGCAAGTACCGCGAGCTGACCTCGGCCTCCAACTGCGACAGCTTCCAGGCGCGCCGACTGTCCGTGCGGATGCGGGACGGCAAGAAGGTGCAGCCGCTGGCGACCCTCAACGGCACGCTGTGCGCGGTTCCCCGGACGATCGTGGCGATCCTGGAGAACCACCAGCTGGCCGACGGTTCGGTGCGGGTGCCCGAGGTGCTGCGGCCGTACCTGGGCGGCCGGGAGATCCTGGAGCCGGTCGCCAAGTGAGCACCGCATTCCCCTACGGGCTGATCGCGACCGACCTCGACGGGACGCTGCTGCGTTCCGACGACACGGTCTCCGTACGCACCCGTGAAGCGCTCGCCGCGGCCACCGCGGCGGGCGCCGCGCACATCGTCGTGACCGGGCGGGCGGTGCCCTGGACCCGGCACATCCTGGACGACCTCGGCTACCAGGGACTCGCGGTGTGCGGGCAGGGCGCGCAGGTCTACCACGCCGGCGAGCACCGGCTGCTGACGTCGGTGACGCTGGACCGGCAGCTGGCCGGGGTGGCGCTGGCGAAGATCGAGGCGGAGGTCGGTCCGCTGTTCCTGGCGGCGAGCCGGGACGGGCTGGACGGCGATGTGCTGGTCGGGCCGGGTTACGCGGTCACGGGCAAGCTGCCCTCGACGCCGTTCAGTGACGCCGCGGACCTGTGGTCGGCGCCGCTGAACAAGATCTACATACAGCATCCGGAGCTGTCCGACGACGAGCTGGCGCAGGCCGCACGGCAGGCCGCGGGCGGTTTCGTCACCGTGGCGATGGCGGGCGAGGGGATCGTCGAGCTGCTGCCGCTGGGGCTGTCGAAGGCGACGGGTCTGTCCATCGCGGCCCGGCGTCTCGGCCTGAAGGCCGCCGACACGATCGCGTTCGGCGACATGCCGAACGACATCCCCATGTTCGCCTGGGCGGCCCACGGCGTGGCCATGGCCAACGCCCACCAGGAGCTGAAGGCGGTGGCGGACGAGTCCACCACGTCCAACGACGAGGACGGAATCGCCAAGGTCCTGAACCACCTCCTGACCACCACCGACTGAGGATCCGGCAGGAGCCACCGGCAACCTCCGGGCATCGGCCCACCTCAGGGCTTCGGCCCACCTCAGGGCTTCGACCGACCTCCGGGGTTCGACCGACCTCCAGGGTTCGGGTGAACTCCGCGCCCAGGTACCCACCCCAGGGGCGCGGGGAACTGCGCGACAAGCCCCCACCGGCGGCCGGCCGAAACACATGCCCAGGGCCCGGAAGAACCCCGAGCCCCGAAACCAACCCCAGGGGCGCGGGGAACTGCGCGACAAGCCCCCACCGGCGGCAACCCGCAAACACAACGGACCGCACCCCGAACCAGCTCACCCAGTCCCAGTGACAACGTCTCGCGGAGGATGCACGGATCGAACGTGCGCGGGCGTGAACCCGACCACGGCTTAGCAAGCCGGTGCCTTACCACTCGGCCAATCCTCCGGGTGGGCGGCCTCACGCGAAGTGGGATTCGCGTGCTCGAAGCGGCCGCCCCGGGCAGTGCGCTCGCGGGGTGACTCGACGGTGGGTAACTACACCGGAGCCGGCCGCGGACTGCCCTGACGGGAGCTGGACGTACTGTCGTGCATGGACATCGCCCCGCTCCTCTCCCGGTCGGTGGCGCCGTGACGATCCCCGGCGTCCTGGACACAACCATCGTGCCGGTCGGCCGAGTTGGGCGCCACCGATTAATCCGCGGGGCGGTCCGGCCTACTCCTCGCCGGCCAGCGTCAGCGAGCGCAGCTTCTGGCCCGCGTACCAGGTGGCCAGCACGGTGACCGAGATCAGCAGCACCGTCGCGGTGACCAGGCCGACGTCGGAGACGACCAGCTCCCCTCCGGTCACCTCGTGGGCGACGGCGAGGGACCACTGCTGGACGCTCAGGGTGCGGGCGCCGGACACCAGGGAGCCGAACAGGGCCTCCCAGACCAGGGCGTAGACCAGTCCGAACACCACCGCGTGCCGCGACACCGTGCCCAGGAGCAGGAAGAGGGCCGCGTAGGCGATGGAGGCGACCAGCGCGGCCACCGTGTAGGCGACGGCGATCTGACCGCCGTTGCCGTTGAGGATGAAGCCCGAGATCAGGGTGGGCACCGCGGAGAACACCATGGTGACCGCGACGGCCACGATCAGCTTGGTGAAGATGATCGTGGGGCGCTTGATCGGCTTGGAGAGCAGGTACACCACCGAGCCGTCGTCGATCTCGGGGCCGATCGCCCCGGTGCCCGCGATGACGCCGATGATCGGCACCATCGTGGCGAGGGCGAGCCCGCCGAGCAGGTCGGAGGCGGTCTGGTCGTCGACGCCGGCCAGCGCGCGCACGATCACCGAGATGACGATGAGCAGCATCGGCAGGGCGCCGAGGATCAGGGCCCGGCGGCGGCCGAGCAGGGCCCGGTAGGTGAGCCGGGCGACTGTGGGGTCGTACATCTTCGGCCTCCTACGCGGCGACGAGATACGAGAAGACGGACTCGAGGGACTCGTCGGACGGCGAGACCGTGTGCAGCCGGATGCCCTGGTCGCGGGCGACCCGGGGCAGCAGCGCGGTGAAGCGGGCGAAGTCGACGGCCTGGACGCGCAGCGCGCCCTCCGCGAGGTCGACCTCGATGCCGGAGGTCGACGGGTCGGCGATCAGCGCGGCCGCGAGGGCGCGGTCGTCGCTGGAGCGCACCAGGTAGCGGTGCGGGCGGTCGGTCATCAGCCGGCGGATGCGGCGGAAGTCGCCGCTGGCCGCGTGCCGGCCCGCGACCACGACCTCGATGT
The DNA here is from genome assembly GCF_040653275.1 of Streptomyces sp. NPDC048002. Taxonomy (NCBI): domain Bacteria; kingdom Bacillati; phylum Actinomycetota; class Actinomycetes; order Kitasatosporales; family Streptomycetaceae; genus Streptomyces; species Streptomyces sp. NPDC048002. The sequence goes on from NZ_JBEZNL010000008.1 coordinate 162,719, forward strand.
GCCAGGCGAGCTGTTCGACCTCTTCGAGGATGTGGGAGGAGAACAGGACGGTGCGGCCCTCGTCGCCCATGCGGCGCAGCAGGTCCATCAGCTGCATGCGCTGGCGCGGGTCCATGCCGTTGAAGGGCTCGTCCAGCAGGAGCAGCGAGGGGTCGTGGACCAGGGCGGAGGCCATCTTCACGCGCTGGCGCATGCCCTTGGAGTACGTCTGGATCTTGCGGTCCTGGGCGTACTCCATCTCGACGGTGGCCAGCGCCTTCTGGGCCGCCTTGGCGCCCAGGCCGTGCAGTTCGGCGTTGGCGAGGACGAACTCGCGGCCGGTGAGGAAGTCGTACATCGCCTCGCGCTCGGGGACGATGCCGATGTGCCGGTAGATGTCCTCGTTGCGCCAGACCTGCTGTCCGTCGAGGGTGACGGTGCCGCTGGAGGGGGCGAGGAAGCCGCCCATCATGTTGATGAGGGTGGACTTCCCGGCGCCGTTGGGGCCGAGCAGGCCGGTGACTCCGGGGCCGATGGTCATGGTGATGTCGTTGACGGCGACCACGTTGCCGAACCAGCGGGAGACGTGGTCGATGGAGAGCGTGGTCACAGTCCGGCCTTTCGGTAGCGGCGGATCAGCAGGCCGTAGGTGGCGGCGATCACGCCGAGTGCGACGAGCACGTACACCGCGCCCTCGCCGTTCGACGGGCCGATGCCGCCGGGGAAGGCGGAGGCGGCGCCCAGGAAGGCGGACTGCACGCCGTCGATCAGGGTGATCGGCGAGAACAGGCCCATCCAGGCGATGGCGTCGCCGCTGCCCTGGGCGTCGGCGATGGCCTGGAGGGTGGAGACCGCGCCGTAGGTGATGGTCAGTACGGCGATCACGGCGGCGATGCCGAAGCCGCGGCGCGGGGTGACGGCGGCGATGACCAGGCCGAGGCCGGCGAAGAGCAGGGAGAGCAGTGCCACGGAGACCAGGCCCTGGGCGAATCCCTTCGTCTGTTCGGTGAAGTCGAGTTTGGCGAGCAGCGCGCCCACGTAGAGGACGAGCAGCGGGCCGGCGGTGAGGATGAACAGGGCGGAGGCCAGGGCCGCGTACTTCGCCCGGACGTAGTCGGCGGTCTCGATGGGCCGCGAGAAGTACAGCGGGACGGTCTTGAAGCGCAGGTCGCGGGAGACGGACTGGGGTGCCTGCGAGGCGACGAAGAGACTGATGACCGCCTGCATGACGATCGCGTAGCGGGTGTAGTCGACGGGCAGGTCGTTGGCCTTGGTGGCGACGGCGACCGCGACCATGATGGCCGCCGGCACGCACATCACCACGAACAGCAGCATCGGCAGCACCTTGGACTTGGCCGAGCGGCCGAGGCCGTAGGCGCCGCGCAGGGACTGCGAGTAGAGGGAGCGGGTCGCGTAGGAGCGGCCCAGGCGGGGGCCGTCGTAGTTGCGGTAGCCGATGTCGTGGATGCGGGTCTGGTCACCCGTCACGGGCTGGTCAAGAGCCATGGACGGCCGCCTCCTTCCGCTGCTCGTCGCTGTCGGTGAAGACCTCGGAGATGTGGTGCCTGCGCTGTTCCATGCGCACCAGGCCGAGGCCGAGGTCGGCGATGACGTCCCGGACCAGGTCGTAGGTCTCCTCGCCCTGCGCGGTGAGCAGCAGGACGTGTCCGGCGCCCGGCAGTCCGCTGCCGGACTCGACGCTCACCCCGCGCGCCTGGAGCGCCTCGCGCACCGTGCGGGTGCCGTCGGGGTGTTCGTCGGTGTCGGTGACCTCGATGGCGAGGGTGGTCGTGGTCTGGGTGAAGTCGGTGGTGGAGCTGGAGCGCAGGAGCTTGCCGCCGTCGACGACGACGACGTGGTCGCAGGTCCGTTCCAGTTCGCCGAGGAGGTGGGAGGTGACCAGGACCGAGATGCCGAAGTCGGTGTGGATGCGGCGGATCAGGCCGAGCATCTCGTCCCGGCCGACCGGGTCGAGGCCGTTGGTCGGCTCGTCGAGGAAGACCAGGTCGGGGTCGTGGACGAGGGCCTGCGCCAGTTTCACGCGCTGCTTCATGCCGGTGGAGTAGCCGCCCATGGGGCGGTAGCGCTCCTCGTACAGGCCGACATGGCGCAGGGTGTCCGCGGTGCGTTCGCGCGCGGCGGTCGGCGGCAGTCCGGACATGCGCGCCATGTGGACGACGAACTCGGTGGCCGAGACGTCCGGCGGCAGGCAGTCGTGCTCGGGCATGTAGCCGACGCGCTCACGGATGGCGGCGCCCTTGGTGGCGACGTCGAGGCCGAGCACCTCGGCGCGGCCCTCGGTGGCGGGGGACAGACCCAGCAGGATCTTGATCAGTGTGGACTTGCCGGCTCCATTGGCTCCGACGAGTCCGGTCACACCGGGCCCGACGTCCACGGAGAGCCGGTCAAGCGCGGTCACCCGGGGGAACCGCTTGCTCAGGCTTTCGGTCGCGATCACAGTCACGTCATCGACGGTAGTGACGCGGAACACGCCGGTCGTCAGACCGTAGAGCAGTCTTGGGGTCCCTCTGGAGTCGTACGGGTCCTTAGGGGTCACCCTGAGGTCGAACAACGAGGGCCCCGGAAGCGCCGTCCGTCCTCGCTATTGACGGAGCTTCTAACAAGTGTCAGATTCACGGGTGTCTCGGGTGTCACGTTACGAGCGCGTACCGCAACCGGTGGGACGGGGTGCCATGACCACGGCAGTGACCAGTGAACGCGCGGCGGAGCTGGAAGGTTTCCGCCGTGTGCAGCGTCTCGCCTACACGTGCGCGGAGGCGGTCGCGGCCCAGCTCAAGCCGGGCGTCACCGAGCGTGAGGCCGCTCGGATGCAGCGCGAGTGGCTGTCCGCGCGCGGGGTCCGCGACTGGTTCCACCTCCCCTTCGCCTGGTTCGGCGACCGGACGGCCTTCGCGGGCTTCCGGGTCCCGCTCCAGTTCTTCCCCACCGGCCGCCGGCTGGAACCCGGCATGCCGTTCATCCTGGACATGGCTCCGGTGCACGAGGGCTTCACCGCCGACATCGGCTACTCGGGCTCGCTCGGGGTGAACCCGGTCCAGGACAGACTCATGGACGACCTGCGTGACCACCGCGAGCTGATCCTGCGCGAGGTGCGCGAACGCCGCTCGCTGCGGGAGATCTACGAGGACGTGGACCGGCTGATGGTCCGCCAGGGCTACGCCAACCGGCATCGCGCCTATCCCTTCGGGGTGATCGCCCACAAGGTGGACCGGGTGCGCGAGCGCCGCTTCTCGCCCCGCCTGTTCGGATTCGGCGCGCAGTCCCTGAAGGGCCTGGCCGCGGACGCGCTGCACGGCCACCGCGAGGGCTGGTCGCCGCTGTGGTCGCCGTACCGCTTCTCCGACCACCCGCCGCGGCCGGGCCTGTGGGCGGTCGAACCCCATCTCGGTTTCCGCGGCACCGGCGCGAAGTTCGAGGAGATCCTGGTCGTCACGGACTCCGCGGACCCCGCCGAGAGCGCCTTCTGGCTGGACGACGATCTGCCGCACACGCGGCGCTGGACGGAGGAGAAGTGACGCTTCAAGGCGCGCGCGAGCGCTGGGTGCGGACCGGCGGGGTCGAGCTGTGCGTGGTGGAGCTGGGCGACCCCGCCCGGCCGACCGTGCTGCTGGTGCACGGCTACCCGGACAGCAAGGAGGTGTGGTCCGAGGTCGCGGCCCGGCTGGCGGACGACTTCCACGTGGTGCTGTACGACGTCCGCGGCCACGGCCGCTCCACGGCCCCGCAGCCGCTGCGCGGCGGTTTCACGCTGGAGAAGCTGACGGACGACTTCCTCGCCGTCGCGGACGCGGTGAGCCCGGACCGGCCGGTGCACCTGGTGGGCCACGACTGGGGCTCGGTGCAGTCCTGGGAGTTCGTGACGGTGCCGCGCACCGAGGGCCGGATCGCCTCCTTCACCTCCATGTCGGGTCCGTCCCTGGACCATTTCGGGCACTGGATCCAGCGGCGCGTGAAGCGCCCCACACCGCGCCGGGTGGGCCAACTCCTCGGCCAGGGCGCGAAGTCCTGGTACGTCTACCTGCTGCACACCCCGGTCCTGCCGGAGCTGGCGTGGCGGGGACCGCTGGGCAGGACCTGGCCGCGCATCCTGAACCGGATGGAGAAGCTGCCGTCGGACAACTACCCGACTCCGTCGCTCCCTTCGGACGCGGCGCGTGGGGCGTGGCTGTACCGCGACAACGTCCGGCCACGGCTCCGCCGCCCGCGCCCCGACGCGTACGCCCACGCGCCGGTGCAGCTGATCACCCCGCTCGGGGACGCCTTCCTCTCCGAGCGTCTCTACGACGAACTGGAGAAGTGGGCTCCGCAGTTGACCCGGCGGACGCTGCCCGCCAAGCACTGGGTGCCGCGCACCCGCCCCGACCAACTGTCCGACTGGATCGGAGCGTTCGTGAACTCCGTGGAGGGCGGCCGGCACGAACCGGGGACGGGCGGCCGCTACGCCGACCGGTTCGGGGGCCAGTTGGTCCTGATCACGGGCGCGGGCAGCGGCATCGGCCGGGCCACCGCGTACGCCTTCGCCGAGGCGGGCGCCCGGATCGTCGCGGTCGACCGGGACGGCGAGGCCGCCTGCCGTACGGCGGAGATGTCCCGTCTGTGCGGCGCGCCCGAGGCCTGGGCCGAGACGGTCGACGTCTCCGACGAACAGGCCATGGAGAAACTGGCGGAGAAGGTCGCGACCGAGTACGGAGTGGTCGACGTCCTGGTGAACAACGCGGGCGTCGGTCTGGCGGGCCCCTTCCTCGACACGACGCCCGAGGACTGGCGGAAGGTCCTCGACGTCAACCTGTGGGGCGTCATCCACGGCTGCCGCCTCTTCGGCAGGCAGATGGCGGACCGCGGGCAGGGCGGTCACATCGTCAACACGGCTTCGGCGGCGGCCTATCAGCCCTCGCGTGTCCTGCCGGCCTACAGCACGACGAAGGCCGCGGTCCTGATGCTCAGCGAGTGCCTGCGCGCCGAACTCGCCGATCAGGGCATCGGGGTGACGGCCATCTGCCCGGGACTCGTGAACACCAACATCACATCTACGGCTCGGCACGCCGGAGTTGACGCGGAGGAGGAGGCGCGGCGCCAGAAGCGGTCGGCGCGTCTGTACGGGCTGCGCAACTACCCGCCGGAGAAGGTGGCGGACGCGATCCTGAAGAGCATCGTCGACAACGCGGCCGTGGTGCCGGTAACTCCCGAGGCGCATGGCTCCCGTTGGCTCTCACGCTACGCGCCGGGAGTGCTGCGGAGGCTCGCCCGGGTGAAGCCGCCGGTGTGATCACCGTGACGTGTGGGGCAGTTGGGCAACAAGGTTTCCTCTGCGGGCACTTGGCGCAACCCGGCCCAACTGTCCCCATGTGAAACGATCTTGACGAAACCCCTTGATCTGACGGCCCGTTGTCCACAGAACCGCCAAATCGGCTGTGGATAACACGAGTTGCCTGTGGATCAAACGTCCGTCCTCAAAATCGTTCGCGTGATTCACGTCTCTCCCGCCACGCTGTGGGCATGAACGAAAGACCCATGGACGCGCAGCGCACGGTGAAGGTGTCGAAGTACCTCTCCAAGCATCTGCGCCATCAGCCCGAGCGGATCGGTCTCACCCTCGACGAGGCCGGCTGGGTGGAGATCGACACCCTCATCGCCGCCGCCACGGCCCACGGCTTCCGGTTCACGAGAGCGGAACTGGACCACGTGGTCGCCGCGAACGACAAGCGCCGCTTCGCCGTGGACGGCACCCGTATCCGGGCCAGCCAGGGCCACAGCGTCGCGGTGGAACTGGGCCTGGCTCCGGCGGCTCCGCCGCCGTATCTGTTCCACGGGACCGTCGCGCGCAACCTGGACGCGATCCGCGCCGAGGGCCTGCGCCCGATGAACCGCCACGACGTGCATCTGTCGGCCGACCGGGAGACCGCGACCCGGGTCGGGGCGCGCCGGGGCAGGCCCGTGGTCCTCTCCGTCGACTCCGGCGCCATGCACCGCGACGGCCATGTCTTCCACGTCAGCGACAACGGCGTGTGGCTGACCCAGGCGGTCCCGCCGCGGTACGTGCGCTTCCAGGAAGCGGATCATGACACGGGGAGCTGACTATGGCGGGGGACCGAGCTATGACGCGGGAACCGGATCATGACGCGGGGACCTGACCATGGCGCTGGGACCGGGCCGGGACGCGGGGACCTGACCATGGCGCTGGGACCGGGCCGGGACGCGGGAACCGGATCATGACGCAGGTAGCTGACCATGACTCGGGGACCGGATCATGACGCGGGGTGGCCGTTTCACGTGAAACCCGTTCGGCCGCCTACGCTCGCACCATGAGCCTGCGCCTGAGCACCGTGATCCTCCCCTACCGACGCTGGCACGAGGGGAGCCGCGAGACCTGGCGGCGAGCGGAGCAGCTCGGTTTCCACACCGCCTACACCTACGACCACCTCTCCTGGCGCTCCTTCCGGGACGGCCCCTGGTTCGGCGCCCTGCCGACTCTGACCGCAGCCGCGGCCGTCACCGACCAGCTGCGCCTGGGCACCCTGGTCACCTCCCCCAACTTCCGCCACCCGGTGACCCTCGCCAAGGAGCTGATCTCGCTCGACGACATCTCGGGCGGCCGGGTCACCCTCGGCATCGGCGCCGGCGGCACCGGCTTCGACGCCACCGCGCTCGGCCAGGAGCCCTGGACCCCGCGTGAGCGGGCCGACCGCTTCACCGAGTTCGTGCCGCTGCTGGACCAGCTGCTCTCCGAGGACACCGTCTCCTTCGAGGGCGACTTCTACTCCGCCCACGAGGCCCGCAACATCCCCGGCTGCGTCCAGCGCCCCCGGCTGCCCTTCGCGGTCGCCGCGACCGGACCCCGCGGACTGCGGCTCGCCGCCCGGCACGGCCAGGCCTGGGTGACCACCGGCGACCCGAAGCTGTACGAGGAGGGCACCCCCGAGCAGTCGGTTCAAGCCATTCGCGGGCAGATCGAGAAGCTGGGCGACGCCTGTGCCTCGATCGGCCGGGACGCCGGGGCCATGGACAAGATCCTGCTCACCGGGTTCACCCCCGACCGCGCCCGCCCGCTGGAGTCCCTCGCCGCGTTCGTGGACTTCGCGGGCCGCCACCGCGAGTTGGGCTTCACCGAGCTGGTGATCCACTGGCCGATCCCGGACTCCGACTTCGCCGCCGACGAGAAGGTCTTCGAGCAGATCGCCACGGAGGCCACGTCCCAGCTCCAGTGAGCCGTGGGCGGGAGGGCCCGTCACGGTCGGGTGCGGCAAGGGGGACGGGCGGCCCGTCCGGGCCTGGTTTGCCCGGGTTCGTTGGGGCGGTTCCCACTCACCTGTGCACACTCCCGCACGGGCGTGCGGGCATATGCGGGACAATGGCCCGGTGACCTCAGCGACTCGACAGCCCGAGACCCCGGCCGCCGCCCTTCCGCCCCGGCTGATCGCCACCGATCTCGACGGCACCCTGCTGCGGGACGACAAGTCCGTCTCCCCCCGCACGGTCGCTGCGCTCGCCGCCGCGGAGGAGGCGGGCATCGAGGTCTTCTTCGTGACCGGCCGCCCCGCCCGCTGGATGGACGTCGTCAGCGCCCATGTGCACGGCCACGGCCTCGCGATCTGCGGCAACGGCGCCGCTGTGGTCGATCTGCACGGCGGCCCCGGCGCCCACCGCTTCGTGATGGTGCGCGAACTGCCCCGGGCGAACGCCCTGGACGCGGTACGGCACCTGCGCGACGCGGCTCCCGGCACGGTCTACGCGGTCGAGCAGACCTACGGCTTCCACCAGGAGCCGGACTACCCCAAGCTGCACATGGAAGTCCCCGACAGCCTCGCGCCCGCCGAGCAGCTGCTCGCCGAGGACGCCCCGCACGCCGACGAGCCGGTCCTCAAGATCCTGGCCTACCACCCCGACCTCGACCCGGACGCCTTCCTCACCCTGGCCCGCCTGGCCATCGGCGACCGCGCCAACGTCACCCGTTCCAGCCCCAGCGCCCTGCTGGAGATCAGCGGCCCCGACGTCTCCAAGGCCAGCACGCTCGCCCTGTGCTGCGCCGAGCGCGGTATCTCGCACGAGCAGGTCGTGGCCTTCGGTGACATGCCCAACGACGTCGAGATGCTCACCTGGGCCGGACGCTCCTACGCCATGGGCAACGCCCACCCGGACGTGGTCGCCGCCGCCTCGGGGCGGACGGTCGCCAACAACGACGACGGCGTGGCGGTCGTGATCGAGCGCCTGCTCACCGAGCGGGCCTAGCCGGTCCGACCGGTCCAGCGGGGGTTGCCGGCCCGGCCGCTCAGCCGAGGTTCACCTGCCGGGCCGCCAGCCAGGCCTCCGGGTCCACCGCCGAGCCCGACTCCGGAGTGACCCGCACCTCGAAGTGCAGGTGCGGTCCGGTGGAGTTGCCGCTGGTCCCGGCCTGGCCGATCCACTGCCCCGTGCTCACCCGCTCGCCCTGGTCGACGGCGACGGCGGCGAGATGCGCGTACTGGGTGTAGTAGCCGCCCGGATGCGCCAGCACGACCTCCACGCCGAAGGGACCTCCGCAGGAGACCCGGGCCACCCGTCCGGCGCCGACCGCGCGCACCGGCGTGCCGATCGGCACCGCGAAGTCCTGCCCGGTGTGCCGCCGTGCCCAGCGGGCCCCGCCACTGCCGTAGGACGCCGACAGCTCGTACGTCTCCAGGGGCGCCACCCAGGCCGTGGTGAACTGCGAGGGCGGCTGGTCCAGCCGGACCGCGCCGCGGCACGAGCCGGCCGCCACCGCGGCGTCGGCCCGGTCCTGCAACTGCCATCGGGCCTCTTCTAGCTTGCCCTCGATGTCCTTCTTCAGGGACGCGAGTTCAGTGTTGCGCCGGTCCAGCTCGCGCCAGGTCGCCGCGGCCTTCTCCTCGTCGGCGGCGAGCCGGGCCTCCGCCCGGCGGCTCTTCTCGATGGCGTTGTTGACGGCCAGGTTGGTCCGCGAGAAGACGTGCTGACCGCGCATCAGCTCCTCCGGGCTCCTGGCGAGGATGATCTGCGCGGTGACCGGCATGCCGCCGCCGCTGCGGTACTGGGAGCGGGCGATACGGCCCAGGTCCTCGTGGAGGACGCCGATCTCCTGCCGCTGGCGCTCCAGCAACCGCTCGAACCGCTGCGCCCGCGCCCGCTGCGTCTCCGCCTCCAGGCGCCCGGCCTCGTACCGCTGGGTGGCGAGTGCCGCGTCCTCGTACAGTCGGGCCACCTCGGCGCTGAGTCCGGAGTCGTCGATCATGTCGCCGGCGTCGGTGGGCCGGGCCGCGAGCACCGCGAACGCGCACAGCAGGGCCGGAACGAGCAGCGGGTGACGCCGATATGAACGCATGTCAGCGATCGTGGCCCGCACCCGCGCACCCGGTCCTGTTCAAGTCGTACGCCCGGGGGAACGGTTGGCCCGGACGGGCGAGATACCGGGCAGCGGGCGGGAGGGGGTAGCAGGCGGCGGGCGGGAGGGGGCAGCACGCGGCGGGACGCCGGGCAGGCCGCCGGGGGCGCTGCCTAGCCCACCGCCATCAGCAGGTCCGCCTCCGCCTCTCGCTCCGCCATCGTCCGCAACGGCCCCGCCACGGCCATGAGATCCTCGTACGGCCCGTGCTGGACCACCCGTCCCGCGTCGAGGACGACGACCTCGTCCACCGCTTCGAGACCGGCCAGCCGATGTGTGATGAGCAGCGTCGTACGGCCCTCGGTGGCCGCCAGCAGGTCGGCGGTGAGCGCGTCGGCGGTGGGCAGGTCGAGGTGCTCCGCCGGCTCGTCTAGGACGAGCACGGGGAAGTCGGCGAGCAGCGCGCGGGCCAGCGCCAGCCGCTGCCGCTGCCCGCCGGACAGCCGGGCCCCGTGTTCGCCGACCAGCGTGTCCAGCCCGTCGGGCAGCCCCTCGGCCCAGTCCAGCAGCCGGGCCCGGCCGAGCGCGTCGCGCAGGTCGTCCTCGGTGGCGTCCTTCCGGGCGAGCAGCAGGTTCTCCCGCACCGAGCTGTCGAAGAGGTGCGCGTCCTGGGCGCACAGCCCCACCAGCCGCCGCACCTCGTCGCTCGGCACGGCGTACGCGTCGACTCCGCCGAGCGTGTACCCGCCCGCCCCGGCGTCCAGGAACCGCAGCAGCACCTGGGCCAGTGTCGTCTTGCCCGAGCCGGACGGTCCGACCACGGCGATCCGGCGGCCCTCCGCCAGGGTCAGGTCGACACCGCGGAGCGCGTCCCGCTCCTGGCCCGCGTGGCGGGCGGTGAGGTGCCGGAGCACGACCGGGAACGGCGTCACGGGCGCCTGCCGGGGCCGCTGCGGCTCCCGTACGGGCTCCGGCGCGTCCAGCACCTCGTACACCCGCTCGGCGCTCCTGAGGACGCGCTGGCGGTACTGCACGGCCAGCGGCAGCCCGAGGACGGCCTCGAAGGCGGCCAGCGGGGTGAGCACCACGACGGCCACGGCGACTCCGCTCAGCCTTCCGTCGGCGATGCCCTGGGCGGCCACGAGGGCGGTGACGGCGACCGTCAGGCCCGAGATCAGCGCGGTGAGTCCGTCTCCGAGCGCGGTGGCGGTGGCGGCGCGCGAGGCGATCCGGGTGAGGGTGCCGTCGGCGCGCCGCGCTTCGGCGGCACGGGCGGGCAGGGCTCCGGCGACGGTGAGTTCGGCGGTTCCGGTGAGCAGGTCGGTCACCCGTGTCGCCAGGACGCCGCGGGCAGGGGCCAGGCGGCGCTCGGCACGCCGGGCCACGGCACCGGTGACGAGGGGAACTCCGGCGCCGGCCGCCAGCAGGCCCACGGCGAGCACGGCGCCGGCCTCGGGCAGCAGCCAGGCCGTGAAGCCGACGGACGCCGCCGACACGGCGGCCGCGGCTCCGGCGGGGAGCAGCCAGCGCAGCCAGTAGTCCTGGAGGGCGTCCACGTCGGAGACGAGCCGCGACAGCAGGTCGCCGCGCCGGGTCGTGCGCAGTCCGGCGGGCGCCAGCCGCTCCAGGCGCCGGTACACGGCGACCCGGGTGTCGGCGAGCATCCGCAGCACGGCGTCGTGGGACACGAGTCGCTCGGCGTACCGGAAGACGGCCCGGCCGATGCCGAAGGCGCGCGTCGCCGTGACGGCCACCATCAGGTAGAGCACGGGCGGCTGTTGGGAGGCGCGGGAGATCAGCCAGCCCGAGGTGGCCATGAGCCCGACCGCGCTGCCGAGGGCGAGGGAGGCGAGCAGCAAGGCCAGGGCGAGCCGGCCTCGGCGGGCACCGGACATCGCACGAACACGCGCGAGCACACCGCCCCGGCTGCCCACGGCACCGGCGGCTCCGCCGGAACGGGGGTCCGCGGCGTCTCCGGGGACACCGGCGGCACAGTCGGCGGCTCCAGCCGCTCCAGCCCGACCAGCGGCACCGACAGGGTCGGCGGCACCGGCGCAACCGGCAGGACCGGTGTCGCCCGCTCCGATCGCTTTAGCAGGACCGGTGTCGCCCACTCCGACCGCTCCGACCGCTCCGACCGCTCCGACCGCTCCAGCAGGACCGTCGGCCCCTACGCCTTCCGCGGCTCCACTCGCCGCGCTCTCGCCGACGCTCAGCCCGGCCCCGCGTCCCGGAGTCGCGGCGAGGTCCGCATCCGCACCGGCGGCCACCACCGAAGCCCGGGGAGCCGTGACGGCCGTCGGCACCGCACCCCGCGTCCCGGCCCGCTCCGAGGGCGCGCCCGGCTCGGGCACAGGCACCGGCGCCTCCGGCAGCCGCACCACACGGTCGGCGATCCCGAGCAGCGCGGGCCGGTGCACCACCAGGAGCACCGTGCGGCCGACGGCCAGTCGCCGTACCGCGGCGACGACCTCGGCCTCGGTCTCACCGTCCAGCGCGGCCGTCGGCTCGTCGAGCAGCAGCACCGGCCGGTCGGCGAGGAAGGCGCGGGCGAGCGCGAGGCGTTGCCGCTGCCCGGCGGAGAGCCCGGCACCGTCCTCGCCGAGCACGGTGTCCGCGCCGTGCGGCAGCGCGGCCACGAACTCCAGCGCCCCGGCGTCGCGCAGGGCCCGTGCGACGGCGGTGTCATCGGCGTCCGGCCGGGCCAGCCGGACGTTCTCGGTGATCGTCCCGGCGAACAGGTGCGGCCGCTGCGGCACCCACGCGATCCTCGACCGCCACTGCTGAAGGTCCAGGCCGCCGAGTTCGGTACCGCCGATCAGCACCCGCCCCTCGGCGGGCTCCACGAAGCCCAGCAGGACGTTCAGCAGGGTCGACTTGCCCGCCCCGCTGGGGCCGACGAGCGCCACGGTCTCCCCGGGCTCGACAGCGAAGGACACGTCCGACACGGCGTCTCCGGACCTGCCGGGGTAGCGCACGGTCACCCCGTCGAAGGCCAGCGCGCCCGACGGGACGTCCGCGGTTCCGGCAGCCGGGGCCGGTGTTTCGAGGACCTCGAAGATCTCCTCGGCCGCCGCCAGCCCCTCGGCCGCCGCGTGGTACTGCGCTCCCACCTGGCGCAGCGGCAGATACGCCTCGGGGGCGAGGACAAGGACGACCAGACCGATGTACAGGTCCATCTCGCCGTGCACGAGCCGCATGCCGATCGTCACGGCGACCAGGGCCACGGAGATCGTGGCCAGCAGTTCCAGGGCGAAGGAGGACAGGAAGGCGATCCGCAGGGTCCGCATCGTCGCCTGCCGGTACTCGCCGGTGATCCGCCGGATCGACTCGGCCTGTGCCTTGGCCCGGCCGAACACCTTCAGCGTGGGCAGTCCGGCGACGACGTCCAGGAAGTGCCCGGAGAGCCTGGACAGCAGCCGCCACTGACGGTCCGTCCGCGACTGGGTGGCCCAGCCGATCAGCATCATGAAGACCGGGATCAGGGGAAGGGTGCCGACGATGATGGCCGCCGACACCCAGTCCTCGGTGACGATCCGCGCGAGCACCGCGACCGGCACCACGACCGCGAGCCCCAACTGGGGCAGATAGCGCGAGAAGTAGTCGTCGAGGGCGTCGACACCGCGGGTGGCGAGCGCCACCAGCGATCCCGTGCGCTGCCCGGCGAGCCACCCCGGGCCCAGCTCGGCGGCACGGTCCAGCAGCCGCCCCCGCAGCTCCGACTTGACCGCCGCGCTCGCCCGATGGGCGGCCAGCTCGGTGAGCCAGGCCACCACCGCCCGGCCGACCGCGACGGCCGCCAACAGCAGCAGGGGAGTGCGCAGTTCGGCGACGGACATGCCGTGCTGGAAGGCACCCACCACCACCTCGGCGATGAGCATCGCCTGGGCGATGACGAGCAGCGCCCCCACCACGCCCAGACCGACCACCGCCATCAGGAAGAGGCGGGTGGCCCGGGCGTACCGGAGCAGGCGCGGATCGATTGGTTTCACGTGAAACACACCTCAATGCCCAGATTCACTGCACGGCTTGACTGCACTGCTTCACTGCGCGGTTCAGTGCACGGACTCAGCGATGTGCTGCGTGCCGATGCGCTTGCGGAACACCCAGTAGGTCCAGCTCTGGTAGAGCAGGACGATCGGCGTGGCGATGCCGGCGCACCACGTCATGATCTTCAGCGTGTACGGGCTCGACGAGGCGTTGGTGACCGTGAGGCTCCAGTCCTCGTTGAGCGACGACGGCATGACGTTCGGGAAGAGCGTCAGGAAGAGCATCGCCACGGCGGCCACGATGGTCACGCCGGACAGTGCGAACGCCCAGCCCTCGCGGCCGCCCTGGTTGGCCACCAGCGCCGCCACCAGTGCCGCCACGGCCACCAGGAGCGCGGCGAGGCTCTCCCCGTCGCCGTTCTCGACCTGGGTCCACACCAGGAAGATCAGCGCGAGCGCGGCTGTGGCGAGACCGACCTGGAGCGCCAGCTTCCGTGCCCGCTCCCGGATGTCCCCGACCGTCTTCAGCGCCACGAACACCGCGCCGTGGAAGGTGAACAGGGTCAGGGTCACCAGTCCGCCGAGGATCGCGTACGGGTTGAGCAGGTCCCAGAGGTTGCCGACGTACTCGAAGTCGGCGTCGATCTTCACGCCGCGCACGATGTTGCCGAACGCCACGCCCCACAGGAACGCCGGGATCAGCGAGGACCAGAAGATCGCGGTCTCCCAGTTGCGCTGCCAGTTCTCCTCCGGCCGCTTGGCCCGGTACTCGAAGGCCACGCCCCGCACGATCAGTGAGACAAGGATGATCAGCAGGGGCAGGTAGAAGCCGGAGAACAGGGTGGCGTACCACTCGGGGAAGGCGGCGAAGGTCGCGCCGCCCGCCGTGAGCAGCCACACCTCGTTGCCGTCCCAGACCGGGCCGACGGTGTTGATCAGTACGCGCTTCTCGGGCCGGTCGCGGGCGAGCAGCCTGGTGAGGATGCCGACTCCGAAGTCGAAGCCCTCCAGGAAGAAGTAGCCGATCCACAGGACGGCGATCAGGACGAACCAGACGTCGTGCAGTTCCATGACTGTGCAGCTCCCTCGGCCTAGTACGAGAAGGCCATCGGCTTGTCGGCGTCACGGGAGTCGCCGCCGATCTTCGTGGGCGGGTTGAGGTCGGCCTCGGTGAGCTCGGGCGGGCCGGCCTTGACGTACTTGGCGAGCAGCTTGACCTCGATCACGGCGAGGACCGCGTAGAGCGCGGTGAAGACGATCATCGAGGTGAGGACCTCGCCCTGGGAGACACCGGGGGAGACCGCGTCGCGGGTGCGCAGGACGCCGTAGACGACCCACGGCTGGCGGCCCATCTCGGTGAAGATCCAGCCCCAGGAGTTGGCGATCAGCGGGAAGACCATGGTCCAGATCGCGACGCGCCAGTACCACTTGGTGAGCTTGGGGCCGAGGACCTTCCCGCGGAACAGGACCAGGTTCGGCACTTCGTCGTCACCGGTCCTGAGGGCCTGCGGCAGCATGAACTTCTTGCGGGTCAGCCACAGTCCGACCAGTCCGAGGGTGAAGGACGCCATGCCGAAGCCGATCATCCAGCGGAAGCCCCAGTAGGCGACCGGGATGTTGGGCCGGTAGTCGCCGGGGCCGTACTTCTCCTGCTCGGCCTCGTTGACGTCGTTGATGCCGGGGACGTAGGAGCTGAAGTCGTCCTTGGCCAGGAAGGACAGCAGGCCCGGGATCTCTATGGCGACCTTGTTGTGGCCCTCGTCGACGTCGCCGTAGGCGAAGATCGAGAAGGGCGCGGGCGCCTCGCCGTCCCACAGCGCCTCGGCGGCGGCCATCTTCATCGGCTGCTGCTCGTACATGATCTTGCCGAGCACGTCGCCGCTGACCGCGGTGAGCAGACCGCCGATGGCGATGGTGACCAGGCCGAGCCGGAGCGAGGTCCGCATCTCGCGGATGTGCTTCTTGCGCCGCAGGTGGAAGGCGGCGATGCCGGCCATGAAGGCACCGCCGGTGAGGAAGGCGGCGGAGAGGGTGTGGAAGGCCTGCGCCAGGGCGGTGTTCTGGGTCAGGACCAGCCAGAAGTCGGTGAGTTCGGCCCGGCCCCGCTCCTCGTTGATCCGGTAGCCGACCGGGTGCTGCATCCACGAGTTGGCGGCGAGGATGAAGTAGGCCGACAGGATCGTGCCGATCGACACCATCCACATACAGGCGAGGTGGATCTTCTTGGGCAGCTTGTCCCAGCCGAAGATCCACAGCCCGATGAAGGTGGACTCGAAGAAGAAGGCGATCAGGGCCTCGAAGGCGAGCGGAGCGCCGAAGACGTCGCCGACGAAGCGCGAGTAGTCGGACCAGTTCATGCCGAACTGGAACTCCTGCACGATGCCGGTGACGACGCCCATCGCGATGTTGATCAGGAAGAGCTTGCCCCAGAACTTGGTGGCCCTGAGGTACTTCTCGTTCTCCGTGCGCACCCAGGCGGTCTGCAACCCCGCCGTGAGCGCGGCGAGCGAGATCGTCAGAGGGACGAACAGGAAGTGGTAGACGGTGGTGATGCCGAACTGCCATCGCGCCAGAGTCTCCGGCGCCAAAGCCAGGTCCACGTCGTCAGTCTCCTTACATCGCCGTGGTCACAGCGGCAGTTTGCCCCTTATGTCCCGCGCATCATGGGATCAACCCGGACACGCTTGTGAACGCGTTCACATTCACAAGCAATTATGACGTACGGATTATCGAAGCTCGAAGGGGGGTCCCGCTTGGGCCGTTCGGCACTACTGCCGGCGCCGACTTCACCACCGCGTCGGATTGCCCGAAACGCGGCCGGCCCCCGCGGAGGCGTCCACGGGGGCCGGCTGCGAAGGCGCGGTCAGAGTTCCTTGCGGAACGCCTCCGCGACCTTCAGGAAGATGTCGTTCGCCTCGGTCTCACCGATCGTGACCCGCACACCCTCGCCCGGGAACGGCCGGACCACCACACCGTGCTCCTCGCAGGCGGCCGCGAACGGAGCCGTGCGCTCCCCCAGCCGCAGCCACACGAAGTTGGCCTGGCTCTCCGGCACCGTCCAGCCCTGGGCACGCAGCCCCTCGGAGACCCGGGCGCGCTCGCAGACCAGCGAGCCGACCCGGCCGAGCAGCTCGTCCTCGGCCCGCAGCGAGGCGACCGCCGCGTCCTGCGCCAGCTGACTCACGCCGAACGGCACCGCGGTCTTGCGCAGCGCCGCCGCGACCGGCTCGTGGGCGATGGCGAAGCCGACCCGGAGTCCCGCGAGGCCGTACGCCTTGGAGAAGGTGCGCAGCACGCACACGTTCGGCCGGTCCCGGTAGATCTCCACGCCGTCCGGCACCTCGGGGTCGCGGATGAACTCGCGGTAGGCCTCGTCCAGCACCACCAGCACATCACCGGGCACCCGGTCCAGGAACCGCTCCAGCTCGGGCCGCTTCACGACCGTGCCGGTGGGGTTGTTCGGGTTGCAGACGAAGATCAGCCGGGTCCGGTCGGTGACGGCGTCCGCCATCGCGTCCAGGTCGTGCACATCGCCCCGCGTCAGCGGGACCTTCACCGAGGTCGCGCCGCTGATCTGCGTGATGATCGGGTACGCCTCGAAGGAACGCCAGGCGTACATCACCTCGTCGCCGGGGCCCGAGGTGGCCTGGAGCAGCTGCTGTGCCACGCCCACCGAGCCGGTGCCGGTGGCCAGGTGGGTGACCGGGACGCCGAAGCGCTCGGACAGCTCGTTCATCAGGCCGGTGCACGCCATGTCCGGGTAGCGGTTGAAGGCGGAGCCCGCGGCCGTCACGCTCTCCATCACCCCGGGCAGCGGCGGATAGGGGTTCTCGTTGGAGGAGAGCTTGTAGGCGACCGGGCCGCCGGCCGCGGCGGGCTTGCCCGGCTTGTAGGTGGGGATACCCTCCAGCTCGGCGCGCAGCTTGGGGCTCGTCTCGCTCACCGCAGTCCTCCTCGCGACCACCGGCGGCCCATCGTCACCACCGGCTTCCAATGCTTCTCACCTTATGAGGATTCGGCTCGGCTGCGTACAGGTGCGGGCGGACCACATCCGTCACACCGGCATCACGGGCATCGCACCGTAAATCTGTACGAATCGGGGGCGCGTCACACATATATCTATGCGCCGGTAGCTCGCGCCGTGGCGCGCATCCCTCGTGCAGGTGAGTTGAGACCTCTTCGAAACATCGAGACCTTGGCAGGTGTGCGCACTCCGACAAGTCACGTATCGCTATGGGAACGTTCAACTCCCTTGCAATCCAATGTGCTTGACGTCGGATGACCATGCAGAAACGTGCCTGTCAACCGTTGCATATGCGTCCGCACTACCCCACCGCATGAGCCCTACTATCGGCTCGCCATGACAGCAGCAGGGAAGCACCAGGTGAGCCGCGCGGAGACCGCCCGCCGGGGCAACCGGCCGGGCCGGGCAGGCATCAGAGACGTCGCCGCCGCCGCCGGGGTCTCCATCACGACCGTCTCCGACGCCCTCAACGGCAAGGGCCGACTCCCCGACGCCACCCGGCGTCACGTCCGTGAGGTGGCCGACCGGCTGGGCTACCGGCCGTCCGCCGCGGCCCGGACGCTCCGCACCGGCAAGTCGGGACTCATCGGCCTGACCGTGACGACGTACGGGGATGAACCTTTCACCTTCACCGAGTTCGCGTACTTCGCCGAGATGGCCCGCGCCGCCACCTCCGCGGCGCTCGCCCGCGGCTACGCCCTGGTGATCCTGCCCGCGACCTCCCGCCACGACGTGTGGTCGAACGTCGCCCTGGACGGCACCGTGGTGATCGACCCGTCCGACCAGGACCCGGTCGTCAGCGAACTGGTCAGGCAGGGGTTACCGGTCGTCTCCGACGGCCGCCCCGCCGGGGCGCTGCCGGTCACCGCCTGGGTCGACAACGACCACGAGGCCGCCGTCCTCGGCATCCTCGACCACCTCGCGGACGCCGGCGCCCGCCGCATCGGCCTGCTGACGGGGACGACGACGGACACGTACACCCATCTGTCCACGACCGCCTACCTCCGCTGGTGCGAGCGGGTCGGGCAGGACCCGGTGTACGAGGCGTACCCGGCCCACGACCCGTGCGCGGGGGCCGTCGCCGCCGACCGGCTGCTGGCCCGCCCCGACCGCCCGGACGCCGTCTACGGCCTGTTCGACCCCAACGGCACCGATCTGCTCGCCGCCGCCCGCCGCTACGGGCTGCGGGTGCCGGAAGACCTCCTGCTCGTCTGCTGCAGCGAGTCCACCGTCTACGCCAACACCGAGCCGCCCATCACCACGCTCTCGCTCAAACCGCGCCGGATCGGCACCGCGGTGGTGCAGCTCCTCATCGACGCGATCGAGGGGGTCGAATCGGACCAACCGGTCGAGCAGGTGATACCGACCGAGCTGATCGTCCGTACCTCTTCCCAGCGACGCCCGCCGCGTACGACCGTCAGTCCGCCTCGCTCACCCGAGGAACAGTAGAAACCGCGCGGACCGCGGACGGCAGAAGCCCTGCCCAATCGGGGCGAAAGCCGCGGTGAACCGGAGCCCTGTTCTGATTCACCACCCCTGGGTCATCACATGGCGCGATCTGCATTCCTATGATGGGCCCACGACACCGCGGGCCGCTGCGACCAGGCAGTCCGATGCGGTGCAGATGCGGCGCGATGGTGGAGGGGTCTGATGACTCAGGGGGCCGGTCAGGGACCCGAGGTGGAGCGGACGGCGACGTTGCGCGACTTCCGGGTGCCCGCATACGTCCACGAGACCGGTCCGTACGCCCAGAGCACCCATCCCGGGGACGTGGCACCGCCCGCCGAGGAGACCTACCCCGAGGGGTACACGCCGACCCGGCGGGACCTGCCCGTCATCAACCGCGGTGACACTCTTCAGGTGACCGTCGAACCCGCGGCGGCGACGGTCCCCCAGCAGGGCGAGGGTCCCGGGCCGCTGTTCGTCGTCGGGGACGTGCACGGCTACCTGGACGAGCTGCTGGCCGCGCTGCGGCAGCAGGGGCTGATCGACGCCGCGGGCAGCTGGTCCGCCGGAACCGCCCGCCTGTGGTTCCTCGGCGACTTCACCGACCGCGGCCCGGACGGCATCGGCGTCATCGACCTCGTGATGCGGCTGTCCGCCGAAGCGGCCGCGGCCGGCGGCTACTGCAAGGCCCTGATGGGCAACCACGAGCTGCTGCTGATCGGCGCCAAGCGGTTCTCCGACACCCCGGTCAACTCCGGCGCGGGCACCGCCACCTTCCAGGCCGCCTGGCTGCTCAACGGCGGGCAGAAGACCGACATGGACCGCCTCCAGGACCACCATCTGCAGTGGATGGCCCGCCTGGACGCCATGGAGGAGGTCGACGGCCATCTGCTCGTCCACTCCGACACCACCGCCTACCTCGACTACGGCCGCTCGATCGAAGAGGTCAACGACACCGTCCGCGAGACCCTCACCCGCAACGACGCCGACGAGTGCTGGGACCTGTTCCGCAAGTTCACCCGGCGCTTCTCCTTCCGCGACGAGGGCGGCTCCGACGCCGTGCGCTCCCTGCTCGATACGTACGGCGGCACCCGGATCGTTCACGGCCACAGCCCGATTCCCTATCTGCTTGGCGAAGTCGGCTCCGAGGAGGGCGAGGACAGCGGCGGCCCGGTGGTCGCGGGACCGCACGTCTACGCCGACGGGCTGGCCATCGCCATGGACGGCGGTGTGACCATGGCCGGGAAACTGCTGGTCCAGCAACTTCCGCTGAGCGAATGACCGTTACCGGGAGCTGTCGTCCCCGGGCAGCGCTGCGGCCGTAGGCGCCACAGCCGGGCAGGCAATTTCTGGAAACCCCCTGTCACCGTGTGCCGTCACCGCTCTACCATCGGCTTATCCGTAGCAGGCTCCCCTCCGTTTCTGCCCGACGGCTCGTTGCCATGCGAGCCCCAAGCCCTACGGAGCATCGGGGGATGCACATGAACAGCGTTCCGCAGCACCTGTACAGCGAGGACCGCCAGGAGTACGAGCGGATCCTCGACGAGGCGCTGCGCTCCGCGCCAACCCGCCCGGAACTGGCCGCTGTCGGACAGCGGCTCAACCCTGAACAGCTGCGCACCATGGCGCTCAACGCCACCGCGATCATCACGGCGGCCGCGGCGACCGAGTACCAGCACTACGTGAAGGTCCGCGAGGAACTGCGCCAGCCGGCGCCGTCCACCCCGTCGTCCGCCCGCGAGTCCGGCTCCTCGGAGTCGGGCACGAGCGCGATGGGGCTCGCCGCCACCATGGGGGAGACCGCCGAGACCGCCGGCGCGGGCGTCGTCGCCGTCGCGGCCGTTCTCACCCCGGTTCTCGCCGGAATAGCCGCGGCGATCTTCCTGCTCGTCGGCTACATCCTGAAGATGCTCAGCCCCGAGCCGGCGTTCGCCCAGACCATGCTCACCACGGGGTGGGTGTTCGGCGCCGTGACGGCGGCCGCGATCCTCGTCGCGGCCGTCGGCCTGCTGCTCACCGCCCTGCGCAACAGGCCGGCACTCGAAACCGGCCCCTACGGGGAGTTGGGCGGCGAGGTGGCCCGGGCCAGGGAGGACTGGCGCGAAGCCCTGCTGGAGCGCGGCATCGTGCCGTTCCTGCGGGACGCGCTGGCCGACCCCGGCACCGCGGCCGCCCTGCACCGCACGGCACCCACCAGCCGGATCCCGAACCTCGGCTACGACCGGCCCGGCTTCAGCAGCCCCGGTGAGGTCCCCTCGTCGGGCCCACGCCCGAGCTTCACCAGCCCGGACTACACCAGCCCCGACTTCGGGGGTCCGGAGCACCAGCCGGAGTGACCCGGGGCACCTTTCGGCTTGCGCCCCCGTAGCGGGGAGCGCAAGCCGACCGTCCGGGGCATCGGTGCGCCTACGGCCGATGCGGTATGCCTTGCGCCCCCGTCGCGGTGGACGCCGTCCGCTTCGTCGTCCGCGGCACGCTCAGAGAAGGCCCGCGCCGCGTGCGGCCACCGTCCACTGCGGGAACTCCGAGAGCAGACGGTCGTAGAGCTCCTGGTCGGGGACGGTACTGATGTCGTCCACCGCGAAGAACCCCGTGTTGTCGACGCGGCGGCCGGACAGGGTGTCGAGGCGCTCCAGCACGCCGTAGTTGGACTTTCCGAGGCCGACGAACTGCCAGAAGATCGGCTCGTCGACGGCCTCCCGGAGCTCCTTCTCGATCTGCGCGTTGCGGTAGATGCCGCCGTCGGAGAAGAACAGCACCAGAGTGGGAGCGGTGACCGGGGTTTGGCGCACATAGGCGCGGACCTCGGCGATCACCTTCTGCTCCTCGTTCTGGATGCCGACGGACCGCATGTCGACCTGGCTGTCGGCCAGCCCCTTCTTCCGCTTCTTGCCCCCGAAGAGGCTCATCTCCCCGCACCGCACGTGCAGCTGGATCCAGTCGGGCAGTTCGCCGATCCGGAAGTCCGGCAGGCGGGCCGGGTTCGAGGCGAACGTCCATGCCTGCATGTCCCCGTCGTCGTCCAACTGCGCCGCCACGGCGGCCATCCGCTCCACGACGTCGGCGACGACTCCACGGGAGTACAGGAACGACATGGAACCGGAGGCGTCCAGAACCAGGATGACGCGGGCGGTGATGCCGGTCGCCCCGTGCTTGGTGAGACTGACGGCCACCTGCTGCTTGCGCAGGTCCAGACGCTTGCGCATGTCCACCGGCAGGTGCTCCTCGCCCTTGGTGAGACTGTGCGCGCCGCCCCCCGCGTGGGGCGCGGCCGGAGGCCCGGAGGGGGCGGGCTGCGCTACGGGCGCGGGGGACTGCGCCACAGGTGCGGGAGGCTCGACGGCGTCCTCCTCGTCCACCGTGATTCCGAAGTCGGTCGCCAGTCCCGCGAGCCCGGACGCGTATCCCTGCCCCACCGCCCGGAACTTCCACTTCCCCTGGCGGAGGTACAACTCTCCGCCGATGAAGGCGGTCTCCGTGCCGGCCTCCATGACGAAGTGCGCGATCTCGGCACGGGTCCGTTCGTCGAGCACACGCAGAACCAGCCCCGGGACCTGCCCGAACGTCCCGCCGTCCGCCGAGGCGCACAGCACGATCCGCTCGATGGCCGCCTCCAGCGCGCCGAGTTCCACCGTGACGGTGTCGGTGGTCGTACCCGCGCTCCGCTGCTTGCCCAGATGACTCACGGCCTTCGAGGCGTGGTGCGGCTGGTTGTAGAAGACGAAGTCCCCGTCGTCCCGCACCCGCCCCGCCGCGGTGAGCAGCAGCGCCGAGGCATCCACGTCCGGCACCCCCGGCCCCTCGGACCAGGTCAGCTCCACGCGCACGACCGTGGCATCTACGGGAAGGTTGGCGCCCTTGCTCAGTGCAGTCATGGGATCAGTGTGCCCACTGATCCGCTGCCCCTGGAAGAGCCCGGCTACGCGGCGGAGGTGACACTGTTTCACGTGAAACCTCGCGGCGAGTGGTCTACCTCTGAGGGGAGCCTCTTTACACACCCCACGCACGCAAACCCATGATCTGGCAAAGCGGCTTGCCGTTGTGTTACGTTCTATGCGCGTTGAACACCCGGACAGACCAACCGGGTTAAGACGCCAGGACCCCACCTCCAACTGCCACGCAAGCGGCCTGACCAGCCGTCGGCGGTTCCTGGGTTGGTGTGTCCGGAGAGAAATTATCGGGGGAAGAAGTCCGGGGGGACCCTTTCGGTTTCCACGCCTGTCCAGGTCGCCCACACGGGCTTCCTCCCCTTGCGATAGAACGCAAGGGAGATTTTACATGACGCGCAATACATTGCGTATGGCAGCGATTTCGGCTATGGCCGCGGTGACTCTTGGTGCTGGTGCCGGTCTGGCGCAGGCTTCGGAGGCAACGCAGGCCCGTACGGGGGCTGCCGCCGAGGTGACCATGCCCGCGGCCGACGCCCGCGCGCTCCTGACCAACCGTGCCATCAAGGCCGAACTGACGGCCAAGGAAGTGCAGTCGGTGCGCGCCGTGGCGGACGGCACCGCCACTGAGCGGCAGACCCGTGGTGTCGTGGGCAGTGCCGCCAAGGCGCTGTTCAACCTGATGAAGAAGCACGGCGGCAAGCTCTACGACGACGCCATCAAGGCTGCCAAGGGCGGCTGGGGCAAGTTCCGTTCGTACATGGACGGCCTGAACTGGTACCACCCGGTCCGTATCGCCTGGGTCGCAGCCGGCGCCGAGGCCCAGTACCAGCTGTACAGCTACATCCGCAGCCTCTTCTAGGAGCTGAGGTAGTGCCCAGGCACCGGGCCGCGGTCGGCGCCTGGGCACCTTCCGCCGCCGCGCGTCTGCACATCAGCGCGTCGCGGCCTCTCGTCCGACCCCGGCTTCTTCCGAGGGAAATGCCATGCACTCCGCCCCCGAAGCACCCTCCGCAGTGAAGACCCTGTGGGCCTCGCCTTTCTGCTTCATTGCCGCGGCTTTCGTCGCGTTCAACATGATCGGCCACCACTCCGCGGGCTGGGCTCTGATGGCCGCCGGACTCCTCGGCCCTCTCGCCGCTCTCGTCTGGGGAGCGGTCCGGCGCGAGCGACCCGACTCATTCGTGATCGTCCCGCTGGGAGCAATGGTCCTGTTCACCGTGCTCTTCGGCATCAATGAGGGCTTTCCCTGGTCCTGACGCCTCCGTCGGGACCATCCCGAGAGCGCGCGGACGCCGAAAAGGGGCGAGCGATCGTTCGCATGAGCAACGATCAAGGCGGCCTCGTGACGCCGGCTGCCCTGATGGTCCACCTGCTCCAGACGGCAGTGGGGACGCGGAAGGGACCCGCCCGTGCGTCGGGTGCGGGTCGCCTCCGTGTCCCCTGGTGGTCGGCCTCAGTCGGCCAACGGCAGATACAGCCGATTGCCGAGGGACGCGAACTCCCTGGACTTCTCCAGCATCCCGGACTCGACCTCCTCGGGCGTCGCCCCGGCCTCTCCGCCGAACTGCTCCGTGATGCTCCTGCTGATCTTCATCGAGCAGAACTTCGGCCCGCACATGGAACAGAAGTGCGCCGTCTTGGCCGGCTCCGCGGGCAGGGTCTCGTCGTGGAACTCCCGCGCCGTGTCCGGGTCGAGGGCCAGGTTGAACTGATCCTCCCAGCGGAACTCGAAGCGCGCGTCCGACAGGGCGTCGTCCCAGTCCTGGGCTCCCGGGTGCCCCTTGGCGAGGTCCGCCGCATGAGCCGCGATCTTGTAGGTGATGACGCCGGTCTTGACGTCGTCGCGGTTGGGCAGGCCCAGGTGCTCCTTGGGCGTGACGTAGCAGAGCATCGCCGTACCCCACCAGGCGATCATCGCCGCGCCGATGCCCGACGTGATGTGGTCGTAGGCCGGCGCCACGTCCGTCGTGAGCGGGCCGAGCGTGTAGAACGGGGCCTCCTCGCAGATCTCCTGCTGAAGGTCGATGTTCTCCTTGATCTTGTGCATCGGGACGTGGCCCGGACCCTCGATCATGGTCTGCACGTTGTGGCTCTTCGCGATCCGGTTGAGCTCCCCGAGCGTCCTCAACTCCGCGAACTGCGCCTTGTCGTTGGCGTCCGCGATCGAGCCGGGCCGCAGCCCGTCGCCGAGCGAGTACGTGACGTCGTAGGCGGCGAGGATCTCGCAGAGTTCCTCGAAGTTCTCGTACAGGAAGCTCTCCTTGTGGTGCGCGAGGCACCACGCGGCCATGATCGAGCCACCGCGCGAGACGATTCCGGTCTTGCGGTTCGCGGTCAGCGGCACGTACGGCAGACGCACACCCGCGTGGACGGTCATGTAGTCCACGCCCTGCTCGGCCTGCTCGATGACCGTGTCCTTGTAGATCTCCCAGGTCAGTTCCTCGGCCTTGCCGTCGACCTTCTCCAGGGCCTGGTAGAGCGGCACCGTGCCGATGGGGACGGGGGAGTTGCGCAGCACCCACTCACGGGTGGTGTGGATGTTTCGGCCGGTGGAGAGGTCCATGACCGTGTCGGCACCCCAGCGGGTCGCCCAGGTCATCTTCTCCACCTCCTCCTCGATGGAGGAAGTCACCGCGGAGTTGCCGATGTTGGCGTTGACCTTCACCAGGAATCGCTTGCCGATGATCATCGGCTCGATCTCCGGGTGGTTGACGTTGGCGGGCAGCACCGCCCGCCCGGCCGCGATCTCCTCACGGACCACCTCGGGTGAGACGTTCTCACGGATGGCCACGTACTCCATCTCGGGCGTGATCTCGCCCCGGCGGGCATAGGCGAGCTGCGTGACCACCTGGCCGTCCCGTCCCCTGCGGGGCAGGCGCGGGCGGCCCGGGAAGACCGCGTCCAGGTTGCGCAATCCGCCGCGCGGAGCCGTGTGCTTGATCCCGTCGTCCTCCGGGCGGACCGGACGGCCCGCGTACTCCTCCGTGTCGCCACGGGCGATGATCCAGTTCTCCCGCAGCGGGGGCAGCCCCCGGCGGACATCGGTGTCGACGAACGGATCGGTGTACGGGCCCGAGGTGTCGTACAGCGTGACGGACTGCCCGTTGGTGAGGTGCACCTGACGGACCGGCACACGGAGATCGGGGCGCGAGCCCTCGACGTACCCCTTGTGCCAGCCGATGGACTTCCCGTTCTCCCCGCCCGACGAACCGTTCGACGAGCCATTCGTCGACCCGTGCGACGACCCCTCGGCCGAGCCGTCGGTCGAGCCGTTCGTCGCGTTCTGCGCGGAGGCAGGCGTGCGTGCGTCCTTGATGGTCATAAGACCTACTCCCTACGCCGGCATTACCCGGTAACAGGTTCGGCGGTCGACGCAGCGATGTCCGTCTGCCGATGTCCCGTGTGCAACGTCACTCACAGGTGATGTTCCACGTGAAACATGGCTGGGACGGAGGTCAGCGCCCTCTCAGCCCGGTGCTCCGAGCTCCCGCGTGTACAAAGGTGACTCCACGCTAGCGTCAATTCGGGCGCGCTGAACAGGGGGCCTCTGTCGTTCTTGCGATGATCGGTCGGTGACCTCGACGCATGAACCTCCCTTCCCACCGCCCGAGCCCCCGCGCGGCCCCGGTTCCGGCTCCACCGGCGGTGGCAGTGGCGGTGACGACCATGGACATGGGCACGGCCATTCCCACAGTCATTCCCATGGCCCCGCGGCTCCGGTCTCCAAGCACCTGCGAAAGGTGATCGCGGCCGTCCTGATCCCGTTCGCCACGGCGGTGGTGGTCGGGCTCGTGGTGCTGTGGCCCGGCGGCGCGCCTCCGCACGAACGCACCGGCGTGGGCTTCGACCGGCAGACCCAGGAAGCCACCGTCACCAAGGTCGAGAGCGTCAGCTGCGAGTCGGTGAACGCCTCGGGCGTGCCCCCGACCGGCGACACCTCCACCGCCGAGGGGTCCACCGCACAGCAGCAGGCCGACGCCGAGACCTGCAAGAAGGCGACGGTCCGGGTCGACACCGGCAAGGACAAGGGCCGCACCTTCACGGAGATCGTGCAGCCCGACCAGTCCCGGCAGCTGCACGAGGGTGAGAAGGTCATCGTCGCCTACGAGCCCTCGGCGCCCAAGGACCTCCAGTACGCGGTCACCGACGTCAACCGCCGGGTCCCCATGGCCGTGCTCGCCGGCATCTTCGCGCTCGTGGTCGTGCTGGTGGGCCGGATGCGCGGCGTGATGGCGCTGATCGCGCTCGCCATCAGCTTCCTGGTGCTGACCCTGTTCATCCTGCCCGCCATCCTCCAGGGATCGAATCCCCTGATCGTGGCGGTGGTCGGATCCAGCGCCATCATGCTGATCGCGCTCTACATGTGCCATGGCCTGTCGGCGCGAACATCCGTGGCGGTACTCGGCACGCTGATGTCCCTGCTGCTGATCGGCATTCTGGGCTCTGTCTTCATCGACTGGGCCGCGCTGACCGGCAACACGGACGACAACACCGGTCTGATCCACGGGCTGTACCCCGAGATCGACATGAGCGGCCTGCTGCTCGCCGGCATCATCATCGGTTCGCTCGGTGTCCTGGACGATGTGACGGTCACGCAGACCTCGGCCGTCTGGGAACTCCACGCGGCGAGCCCCGCCATGGGCCGGCGCGAGCTGTACCGGGCCGCCATCCGGATCGGCCGCGACCACATCGCGTCGGTGGTCAACACCCTGGTCCTCGCCTACGCCGGCGCCGCGCTGCCCTTGCTGCTGCTCTTCACGATCGCGGAGAGCAGTGTGGGCACGGTCGCCAACAGCGAGCTGGTGGCGGAGGAGATCGTGCGCACGCTGGTCGGCTCGATCGGTCTGGTCGCCTCGGTGCCGCTCACCACGGCTCTTGCCGCACTGGTGGTCTCGGCGGACCGCCCCGAGCGGCAGCTCGCGGCGGCGGGCGGCCCGCCGGCTCCGGCGCGCGGCGGGCGGGGGCGGCGCCGGAAGCGGTGACGGCGGGAGCGCTGAGCCCCGTGCGGGCGGGGCTCGTCCCTCTTTCCCGGGCCGGGGGGCATCGATCCGGGAAGAACCGTCGATCCCGGAAGAAGCGTTACTGCACAACCCGCTGGGCCCTGCTGAAGCGTTACGGCGACCGCCACGCGCCCTGCCGCACCGTTCAGCCCGCGCTCTGCTCCTCCGCCAGGATGCGGTCCAGGGCCTCGTCGAGGCTGGCGTCGAAGTCGGACAGCGCTCCCTCCTGGCCCAGCGGAACGAGCTTGTCGGTGCGGTCGAGGAAGGCCACGAGCGGCGCCGAGGAGGACCGGAACAACGCGTGGTCGCCGCCGACCTGAAGCCGGATCAGAACGTCCCCGAGCGACTCGGGGTCGGCGGGCGCGACCCGGACATCGCCCTCGCCGCACGGCCGGCCGACCCCGTCGATCAGCAGCTCACGCCCGAACGCCCAGGTGACCGGGGCGTCCCCGGGCAGATGGAAGGTCAGCCGCACCGCATAGGGATCAGAGGTCTCGTACCGCAACTCCACCGGGATCCGGAAGGAGAGCTCCTCGGAGACGAGAAAGTTCATCATGACCTCTGCCTGCACGGACTCACCCATCATCTACCCCGTCGTCTGCGGTCGAATTGGCCAGGAAAGATCCCCCTGACGTTGATGGAATCTTGCTTAAAGTGCGCGACAGATCACAAGGAGTGAGTTTTCAGATACTGATAGAGATCGCCAGTGATCCCAGGTGCTGCCCGATTTCGCCCTGCAATTGCTGAGCCGCGGCCATCAAACGGTCGGCCTGATGCGCCGGAAGGGAGATGGCCAGGGTCGCCGCGGTGTTACCCAAAGTGATCGGAATGGCGGCGCAGACCGTGCCGAGCGCGTACTCCTGACGCTCGATCACCACCTCCATGCGCTGCATTCGGTCCAGCCGCCGCAGCAGCGCGTGGTCGTTGCAGACGGTGTACGGGGTGAGGGGCCACACAGGATGGCGGCGCAGATGGTCGCGGCGCGTGGCCTCGTCCACCTGGGCCAGCAGACACTGGCCGATGGCGTGCGCGTGCCCGGTCGCACGGAAATCGGCCCACTCCTCGACCGCCGGATTGGCCGGGGTGTCGGAGACGCACATGACCTCGATCTCTCCGTCTCGGTACATCGCGTAGTAGACGGGCACGCCGAGGGCGTCCCGCCAGTGGGCGAGCGTGTCGGCGACCGTGCCGCGACGTTTCTCCTGTGCCCCGCTGCTGCTCAGCCGCTCCGCCGCCTCCCCGAGGAAGAAGCGCCCTTTGTCGCGCCGGAGATAGCCCTCGTGGACCAGGGTGCGCAGCAGGTGGTACGCGGTCGGCAGGGCCAGCCCGTTCTCCCGCGCCAACTGCTTCGCGGGGGCGCCGTGTTCATGACCTGCGACGGACTCCAGCAGGCGCATCGCACGCTGGACGGATCCGATCAGGGTCGCGGAACCGGGGGTGTTCGTCAGCTCCGCGGAGTTCTGCGGTGTGGGTTGGGCCGGCGGCCGGACACAGGTGCCGGTGCCGGGGTAGGGGGTTCGGGCGGATGCGTGGGCCGCACCGGTTTCCGAGGGTGCGGTGTGAACCGTGGCCAAGGGTCACTCCCGAAGCGCGAGGGGGCAGCCCGTGCGGGGAACACGGGTGGGGGTGTACGCCGCTCACGGGGTGGTCCCCGCGTCGATTTTTCGGACTCTATGCGTCCGCCACCGCCCACAGACCGCCTGCCAGGAAAACTTCCCCCGGCCGAGGGAACCGAAGGATCCCGTTACCGCCCCTCGCCAGCCCCCGAGCGCCTCAGAAGTCGCTCCGCGAGGACGAGCTGGACATGAACTTCCGCACGACGTAGATGAGTCCGCCGACCAGGGCCACGAAGACCAGCACCTTGAACAGCAGGCCGATGACGAAGGTGAGGACGCTCGTTATCAGCCCGCCGAACACGACCAGGGCGATGACCGGCACCGCGATCCACTTCACCCACCACGGCAGTCCCGCGAAGATCTCACCCATCGTCCTCGTCCTTACCTCTCCACCCGTCGCTGTACCGGGTCCTGTCGGACGGTCCGCGCCTGTGCGGGCGGAGCCGTCGGTCCTTGCCTGCCTTCGATGCTAGAGCCGCGGGGGGTGCCGACGGGGGCCCCGGGCCCCCTGTCCTCCCCTGATCGATCCCCTAGGGAATCGGGGGCCCGCCCCTCAGCTCTCCGGCGGAGAGAACACCACGAGCACTCGCAGGTCCTCGCTGATGTGGTGGAACTTGTGGGCGACGCCGGCCGGCACGTACACGACGCTGCCCCGCGCCACCTGGGTGGTCTCCATGCCGACGGTGATCGCTGCGCGGCCGCTCACCACGAAGTAGACCTCGTCCTGACCGTGCGGCTGCTGTGGGTCGTGCTCGCCCGCGTTCAGCGCGTACAACCCGACCGACATGTTCCGTTCCCGCAGAAACTGCAGGTACGCGCCGTCGTTGGCGGCGCGCTCCGCCTCCAGTTCATCCAGCCGGAATGCCTTCATCCCTGTCGTCCGCCCTTGTCCCACTGCTCGTATCCGATCTCTTCTGCCACGATCAGACACATGAAGAATTTTGTAGTCAAGACGATCGCCAACGCGGGCGCCCTGGCGGTTGCCGTATGGCTGCTGGACAAGATCACCCTGACCGGTGACAGCACCGGCAAGAAGGTCGGGACCCTGCTCCTGGTCGCCCTGATCTTCGGCCTGGTCAATGTCCTGGTGAAGCCGGTCGTGCAGTTGCTGAGCCTGCCGCTGCTGATTCTCACGCTCGGCCTGTTCACCCTGATCGTGAACGCGTTGATGCTGCTGCTGACCTCGTGGCTCGCCGACACGCTCGACCTGAGCTTCCATGTCGACGGCTTCTGGACCGCCGTCCTGGGCGGCCTGATCATCTCGATCGTCTCCTGGGCCCTCAACGTCGTCCTGCCCGACGGGGACTGATCCGCATGCCTTATCGCGTCTGCTTCGTCTGCACCGGCAACATCTGCCGCTCCCCGATGGCCGAGTCCGTCTTCCGCGCGCGGGTGGCCGAGGACGGACTCGACGGACTGGTCGAGATCGACAGCGCCGGGACGGGCGGCTGGCACGAGGGCGACCCGGCCGACCCGCGCACCGTGTCCGTCCTGGAGGAACACGGCTACGACACCGGTCACTCCGCCCGGCAGTTCGAGGCTTCCTGGTTCGCCCGCCTCGACCTGGTCATCGCCCTCGACGAGGGCCACCTCAGGGCGCTGCGCAGGCTCGCCCCCACCGAGCAGGACGCCGCGAAGGTACGGCTGCTGCGCTCGTTCGACCCCGCCGCCCGCGACGACCTCGACGTACCCGACCCCTACTACGGAGGGCTGGAAGGCTTCGAGGAGTGCCTGGCGATGGTCGAGGCCGCGAGCGACGGGCTGCTCGACGCCGTACGGGAGAAGGCGCGGGAGCGGGCGGCATGACCGGCGCCGCGCGGGGCGCGGGCGACGGCACGCGCGCGGTGCGTGCCGGACTGCCCGAGCCGGTGAAGCACGAGCCGGCCCTGCCGGGCCCGGTCTTCGCCGCCCACTTCCACCTGCCGGGCGATCCCACGGGCCCGTACACCTACGGCCGCGACGAGAACCCGACCTGGACCCGCCTGGAGCGGGCCCTGAGCGAGCTGGAGGCACCCGACGAGGACGGCGTCGAGACACTCGCCTTCGCCTCCGGCATGGCCGCGGTGTCCTCGGTCCTGTTCTCCCAACTGCGCACCGGGGACACGGTCGTCCTGCCCTCCGACGGCTACCAGGCTCTGCCCCTCGTACGCGACCAGCTGGAGGCGTACGGCATCCGGGTGCGCACCGCGCCGACCGGCGGCGACGCCCAGCTCGACGCCCTCGACGGGGCACGGCTGCTGTGGCTGGAGACGCCCTCCAACCCCGGTCTGGACGTCTGCGACATCCGGCGGCTCGCGCGGGCCGCACACGAGCGCGGCGCCCTGGTGGCCGTCGACAACACCCTCGCGACGCCGCTCGGCCAGCGGCCGTTGGAGCTCGGTGCCGACTTCTCGGTGGCGAGCGGCACCAAACAGCTGACCGGGCACGGCGACCTGCTGCTCGGCTACGTCTGCGGCCGCGACGGCGAGGCGATGGCCTCGGTCCGGCGCTGGCGCAAGATCGTCGGTGCGATCCCGGGCCCCATGGAGGCCTGGCTCGCGCACCGGTCCCTCGCCACGCTCCCCCTGCGTGCGGAGCGCCAGGACGCCACCGCCCTCACGCTCGCCGAGGCCCTGCGCGACTGGCCGGAGGAGCTGGGGGTGCGCTATCCGGGGCTCCCGACCGATCCCTCGTACCCGACCGCCGCACGGCAGATGCGGCGCCATGGCTGCGTGGTCTCCTTCACGCTCCCCACGCGCGCGCGTGCCGACCGGTTCCTGGCCGCGCTGCGGCTCGTCGACGACGCGACCAGTTTCGGCGGCGTCCGGTCCACGGCCGAGCGGCGCGGGCGCTGGGGAGGGGACGCGGTGCCGGAGGGGTTCGTCCGGCTGTCGGTCGGTGCCGAGGATCCGCAGGACCTGGTGGCGGACGTGCTGCGCGCCCTGGAGGAGTCGGCGGGCTGAACGGCCCCGGGGTGCCCGGTCACGTTCGGCGGACGGTCCGAGCCTCCCCCCTCGTGGCTCGGACCGTCCTCGGTTCCGCGCGCGAAGAACCGCGCGAACAAGGCTAGTTGACTCTGTGTCAGTGTCCAATCACGGTAGCGACAGAGACCTATCGACTTATTTATAGTTGGGCGCGGCCTGGGGGTTGAGGGAGACCTGAGACGAGGAGGTGTGCCATGGACCTGGCCTTGCTGCGCACCTTCGTGACCGTGCACCGCGCGGGCTCCTTTACCCGCGCCGCCGCCCTGCTCGGCCTCTCCCAGCCCGCCGTGACCTCCCAGATACGCACCCTGGAACGGCAGCTGGGACGCCCGTTGTTCCTGCGCCAGGCCCGAGGCGTCACGCCGACGACGATCGGCGACGAACTCGCGCACAAGGCCGCGCCGCACCTGGACGCCCTGGTGGAGATCACCGAGACGGGCCTCGACGACGAGTCGTCCCTGCGGACGCTGCACCTGGCCGGGCCGCCCGAGTTCACCGCCGAACGGGCACTTCCCGCGCTCACCGAGCTGACCGGTGAGGACGGCCAGGGCTTCGCGCTGCGGGCGTCCTTCGGCAACGACGAGGAGACCCTGGAGGGGCTGGCCGCCGGACACCATGATCTGGCCATCACCACGGCCCGCCCGCGTGGCGCTCTGCTCACCGCGACTGCGCTCTGCGACGAGGAGCACGTCCTGCTGGCCGCCCCGCGCTGGGCCGAGAAGATCGCCTCCGGGACACCGGGCCGCAAGGGGGCGCCCGCGCTGGAGGACGTTCCGGTGATCGAGGTGCACGAGTCGCTGCCCTTTGTCTCCCGCTACTGGGCCTCCGTCTTCGACACCCGCCCGGCCGTCCCGGGCACCGTCATCGTGCCCGACCTGCGGGCCGTACTGGCCTGCACCGTCGCCGGCGCCGGCCTGGCGGTGCTGCCCCGCTATCTCTGCGGGCCCGAGCTGAGCCGCGGCGACGTCGTCGCCCTCCACGAACCCGCGGTGCCGCCGCTGCGGACGTACTTCCTGGTCGTCCGCACCGGCACCCTGGCGATGCCGCACATCGCGCGGGCCCACGAGTGGTTGCTCCAGACGGCCTCGGACTGGTGCTGAGCGGACCGCGCACCAACCGGACTCCGGACATGCGGGAGGTCCGGCGATGTTTCACGTGGAACCAGCCGGGCCACATTTCTCCCATGACCGTCCGACCCGTGGTCAAGCGCACCGCACGCGCCGTTCTGCTGGACGGTGACGACCTGATTCTGATCAAGCGCACCAAGCCCGGCGTGGATCCCTACTGGCTGACCCCCGGCGGCGGAGTCGAGCCGACCGACACCACCGTCGTGGAGGCCCTCCACCGCGAGGTGTACGAGGAACTCGGCGCCAAGGTCGTCGCCGTGGTGCCGTGCTTCGTCGACACCGTCGAACACATCGGTGAGGACGCCGCCACCACCGGTGTGAAGGTGCAGCACTTCTTCGTCTGCCGTCTGGAGTCGATGGACCCGTCGCTGCGGCACGGTCCGGAAGTCGACGAGCCGGTCGGCGAGTACGAGATCGTCCGGGTGCCGTTCACCCGTGTCGGCATCGCCTCGGTGCATCTCGTCCCGCTGTCGCTGCGGCACTATCTGGACGGCAACATCGAGGGCGTACGAGCGATGCACGCCCCGGACCTGGGCTGAGGTCAGCCCTCCGCGGTGACCAGGTCCTCCAGGGCGTCATGGCGTATGCGCTCCGAGGGGACCCCCAGGTCCCTGAGTACGTCCACACCGCTGCGGATCATGCCGGGCGGGCCCGAGACATAGGCGTCGTACTCGTACCAGGGCCCGAACTGACGGATCGCGTCGGGCAGCTGCACCAGGCCGTGCCGGTCCACCACGGGGCGGACGGCCAGCCAGGGGTGGGACTGCTGGAGCCTGAGCATCGTGTCGATGTCGTACAGGTCCTGATCGCTGCGGGCTCCGTAGAACACCTCCACCGGCCGCCGCTCACCGTGCTCGGCAACGTCCTCGACCAGCGCCTTGATCGGGGCGATACCGGTGCCACCGCCGAGGCAGAGCAGTCCGCTGTCGGTGGTGTGGTCCACCGTCATCGAACCGCCCGGCGGACCGAGCCGGATGATGTCCCCCGGGCGGGCCCGGTGCACGAGCGCGTTCGACACCCACCCCGCGGGGACGGCCTTCACATGGAAGGACAGCAGGCCGTCCGAGCGGGGCGCCGAGGCGAAGGAGTAGTGCCGCCAGATGCGGGGCCACCAGGGCGTCTCCACGCTGGTGTACTGCCCCGCGAGGAAGGGGTACGGCTGGTCGGGACGGACGGTGACGACCGCGACGTCCCGGGTCCTGAGGTCGTGCGCGACGACCTCCGCGTACCACCAGGCCGGCGCGCGCAGCTCGTCCGCGGCCGCCGCGTCGATCATCACCTGCGAGATCGTCGTGTACGTCCGTACCCAGGCCGCCTCCGTCTCGGGGTCCCAGATCGCGGAGGCGTACCTGCTGAGCGCTCCGATGAGGCACTCGCCGACGGCCGGATAGTGCTCGGCACGGGTGCCGTACTTGCGGTGGCCCCGGCCGAGGTTCTGCAGATACGCGACCAGGACCTCGGTGTTGTCGATGTGTTCGGCGGCGGTGAGCAGCGCCTTGAGCAGCCGGTCCCGCTGGGTGTCCATGGCCGCCGGGAACAGGGAGCGCAGGTCGGGGTGGCGGACGAAGAGCAGCGCGTAGAAGTACGACGTCACCTTGTCGGCGACCGGGCCGACCTCGGCCATGGTCCGGCGGACGAGAACGGCGTCCGGGGATGCCTGCTGGGCGGGCACGGAACGCTGGACCGGCACGGCGCCCTGGACGGGGGCACCGGAGCCGAACGACGCCGGCACGGGCTGCCCCGGCCCTGCGGCGGCCGGTACCTGCCCCACATCCTGGGGCACGGCGGGCTGGGCGGCTCGGGACGTGAACCAGCCGTCCCCACCGCCGGAAGTGCCGTTGTCGGCCGACGTGGTGGCCGGAGCGTCCATGGTGTGTGCCTCGCCTCGAACATTTCGGTCGGTCTGCGCACTTCCTCGCTCGGAAGATGCCTGCTTTCCCCGTGGACGGCTGTGCTCTTCCCTTTCGGTGCCCTGGCCAACGCGGCCACATTCAAACCCTGTTCACACGGCGTACGGACAAGTACGGAGAGAGTGTGACATTGACCGCAGTCCACCCAAACGCAGCATCCCACCGCGCGCGCAGGCCTCGGTCGCATATGCGCAAATACGGGTCCTCGACCTCTCCGTCCCGTTAAGCTGCGTCGCCTTGCCCACGGCCCGCACCCATGACGTACACCCGCCCCGCGGCACCCGTCCCGGATGCGAACCGGAGTCGACCCTACCGGCCCGCGCCGCGCAGACAAGTCCCCTCATCGCAAGCCGCCGGGCGACCAGGGATGAAGCCACAATTTCGTTCAATTACCGGTCCCGGCACACCAATTCATAGGCATCCCATAGATCCCTCCCGATGCACGAGAGGGTCACCGGACCGGGCCGACCGTGGTCAGCATGGACCACGGAGATCGGTACAGCAGCGAACAGGTCCGTTCACGCGGCCGCATGCCGTTCGTCCGTGTTTCACGTGAAACGGCCCTGCGGCGAGACCTCCGGGCCCGCCGGCCCCGACATGGCCAAAAGGTCGTATGTCTCACCGGAAACGGCTGGACGACACGGCCACCCGTCAGACAGCCTGACCTGCGTGCCCACTCCTTCCCTCGCCGCTCTGCCCATTCGACGTCTGACGCCACGCGATCTCGCCGCCTGCGCCGACCTGTCCGAGAACCGGGGCTGGCCCCGGGAGGAACACAAGTGGGGCCTGCTCCTCACAGCGGGCCAGGGGTACGGCATCGACGACCCCGACGGCGGACTCGTCAGCGCATGCGCGGTCACCCAGTACGGCCCGCACGGACGGCCCGCCCTGGCGGCGATCGGGATGGTGCTGGTGGCCGAGCGCCACGCACGGCAGGGCATCGGACGGCACCTGATGCGTCACGTCATCTCGGAGCAGGGCACCACCCCGCTGACCCTCCACGCCACCCCCAGCGGCCGACCGCTCTACGAGGAACTCGGCTTCAAGGCCACCGGCCGGGCGGAGATGCTGCGCGGCCACTTCGTCCCCGACGGAACGGAACCGCGGATCGCCACCCGCGCCGCCACCGCCGAGGACCTCCCCGCCATCCTCAGGCTGGACGAGGAGGTGTTCGGCTCGGACCGCACCCCGCTGATCGCCCGGCTGCCCGCCTTCGCGGATCAGCTGCGGGTCGCCGAGGCGAAGGGCCGCATCACCGGCTACGCGTCCGCCTGGCCCAACATGGACACCCATGTCGTCGGCCCGCTGATCGCCGCGGACACCCCGACCGCACAGGCCCTCATCACCTCGCTCGCCTCCCACACGGACCGCCCGCTGCGCACCGACATCGACGTACGGCACGAGGAACTCCTCACCTGGGCGAAGGAACGAGGGCTGACCTCCGTGGCCTTCAACGCCGTCATGACCTACGGCATCGACGAGTTGCCCGGCGACTGGAAGCGCCGGTTCGCGCCACTCACGGTCGCCGCGGGCTGAACCCCGCCCACACGCACAGGCCGGTTCCTCCGGCGGCCCCGTGACGCTCTCCCCCGTCCGCTTAGGGTGAGCGTCATGGGAGATCTTGAGATACGGCCCGCCACCGCGGACGACATTCCTGCGATCGTCGCCATGCTCGCCGACGACCCCCTCGGCGCCCTGCGCGAGTCGCCCGAGGACCTCACGCCCTACGTGGCGGCCCTGGAACGTCTGAGCCAGGACCCCAACCAGCACCAGGTCGTGGCCGAACGGGACGGCCGGGTCGTCGGAACCCTTCAGCTCACCATCGTCCCCGGCCTCTCCCGCAAGGGGGCGACCCGCTCGATCATCGAGGCCGTCCGCGTCCACGCCGACGAGCGGGGCAGTGGTCTGGGCACCCTGTTCATCGAGTGGGCGGTCGAGGAGTCCCGCCGCCAGGGCTGCGCACTGGTCCAGCTGACCTCGGACACCTCCCGCACCGATGCCCACCGCTTCTACGAGCGGCTCGGCTTCACGGCCTCCCACGTCGGCTTCAAGCTCTCCCTGTGAGACCCGGAACGCCCTGTTTCACGTGAAACAGGGCGCTTCCCCCTCAGTCGGGCGCTACTTGATGCCCCGCCACCCCTCGGGATCCACACCACCCGGCACTGGAGCCCCCTCCTCGTACGGCTGACGCGTGAACACGAACGAACCGAGGTCCAGGTGGCTCACGCTGCCGTCCGGGCGCCGTACGGCCGTCAGGAGCTCCCCCGCGTAGTAGCCCTCCAGTCCGCTCCAGGTCCCGTCCCCGTTCGCCCGGAACCGGGAGCGGCGGCCCTTGCCGGACAGCGGCTCCAGGGAGACCAGCCCGTCGGCCCCTGCCCGCAACCCGTACCCGTAGGTCCCCCAGTACCACTGCCCCACCAACTCCATTACGGCCGGGTCGACTTCGGCCATCGGGCGCCAGGGTTCGGGGATCCGCGGTTCCGACTCCGCCACGATGGCGATGAGATCGGCCACAACCAGCGAGAGCAGCGGACCCGAAGTGCAGTTGGCGAGGACCACCGCGGCAACGTCGTCGCTCTCGCTGAAGAACAGACTCGCCAGGAAGCCGGGCAGCGACCCCGAGTGCCCTGCCAGCAGGCGCCCCTGCCGCTGCTGCAGCTGAACCCCCAGCCCGTACGCCGACCCGTCGGCCACGTCCGCGGCCTCGCCCGGCGCCGCGGGCGTCCGCATCTCCCGCACACTCTCGGCGCTCAGCACCCGGCCGTCGCCCCGGGCGAGGAACACGGCGAAGCGCGCCAAGTCGGCTGTCGTGGACCAGAGTTGTCCCGCCGCGGCCATGAGTCCGAGATCCTCGGCGGGCTCCGGCAGCATCGCGTCGGCCCAGGGATGCACCGCCCAGCCACCGGCGTGCGGAGCCTCGGGCCGCGCACCGGTACGGCTCAGCCCCAGCGGTTCGAGCACCTCACCGCGCAGCACCTCCTCCCACGGCCGCCCCCGAAGACGCTCCACCAGGGCGCCCAGCAGGGTGTACCCGGGGTTCGAGTAGTGGTGCCGGCGGCCCACGGGATGCAGGAAGGGCTGTTCACCCAGCACGTCGGACAGCTCGGGCCGGGTCGATCCCGGTGTCCGCTCCCACCAGGGCGCGGGTGACTCGGCCGCCAGGCCCCCGGTGTGCGCGAGGAGTTCGGCGATGGTGGCCTCCCCCGCGCCGGTGCCGGGCAGATGCTTCTCCAACGGGTCACCGAGGTCGAGCAGTCCCTCGTCGCGCAGCCTCAGCACCAGCACGGCCGTGAAGGTCTTGGTGATCGAACCGATCCTGTACTGCACATGCTCGTCCGGGCCATGTCCGTCCACGGAGGTCCGGGAACCGTGCCAGACCGTCCGCCCACCACGTACGACGGCCGCGACCAGAGAAGGCGCCCGCCCTTCCGCCTGGGCCACGGCGATCCGGTGCAGCAACGCCCGTCGGGTGCCCGGCAACAACTCTTCCTGGGATGTCGTCATCCCCCCAGTGCACCCCGAGCGACCGAGCGGAGTCGAGCGCATTCCGCCCGGCGGCGCCGGATCAGGTCTGCGCCATGTCCACGAAGCGGGAGTAGTGACCCTGGAAGGCGACGGTGATCGTCGCCGTAGGGCCGTTACGGTGCTTGCCCACGATGATGTCCGCCTCGCCCGCGCGCGGCGACTCCTTCTCGTAGGCGTCCTCGCGGTGCAGCAGGATCACCATGTCGGCGTCCTGCTCGATCGAGCCGGACTCACGCAGGTCGGACACCATCGGCTTCTTGTCGGTGCGCTGCTCGGGGCCACGGTTCAGCTGCGAGAGCGCGATCACCGGGACCTCCAGCTCCTTGGCCAGGAGCTTGAGGTTTCGGGACATGTCCGAGACCTCCTGCTGACGGCTTTCGGAGCGCTTCGAACCGCCGGACTGCATCAGCTGGAGATAGTCGATGATGACGAGCTTGATGTCATTGCGCTGCTTGAGCCGACGGCACTTCGCGCGGATCTCCATCATCGACAGGTTCGGCGAGTCGTCGATGTAGAGCGGGGCGGCGGAGACCTCGGGCATCCGGCGCGCCAGGCGCGTCCAGTCCTCGTCCGTCATCGTGCCCGAACGCATGTGGTGCAGAGCCACCCGCGCCTCGGCGGACAGCAGACGCATCGCGATCTCGTTGCGGCCCATTTCGAGGGAGAAGATGACGCTGGCCAGGTTGTGCTTGATCGACGCCGCGCGGGCGAAGTCCAGCGCCAGGGTGGACTTACCCATGGCGGGACGGGCCGCGATGACGATCATCTGTCCCGGGTGCAGACCGTTGGTGAGCGAGTCGAGGTCGGTGAAGCCCGTCGGCACACCGGTCATCTCGCCGCTGCGGGAGCCGATCGCCTCGATCTCGTCGAGGGCGCCCTCCATGATGTCGCCGAGCGGCAGGTAGTCCTCGCTGGTCCGCTGCTCGGTGACCGCGTAGATCTCGGCCTGGGCCCGGTTGACGATCTCGTCGACGTCGTCGTCGGCCGCGTATCCCATCTGTGTGATCCGCGTGCCCGCCTCGACCAGGCGGCGCAGTACGGCGCGCTCATGGACGATCTCGGCGTAGTACTCGGCGTTGGCCGCCGTCGGCACCGTCTGCACCAGGGTGTGCAGATACGATGCGCCGCCGACCTTGTTGATCTCACCGCGCTTGGTCAGCTCCGCGGCGATGGTGATCGGGTCGGCCGGTTCACCCTTGGCGTAGATGTCGAGGATCGCCTGGAAGATCGTCTCGTGCGCCGGCTTGTAGAAGTCGTGGCCCTTGAGGACCTCGACCACGTCCGCGATGGCGTCCTTCGACAGGAGCATGCCGCCGAGGACAGACTGTTCGGCGTCCAGGTCCTGGGGCGGCACCCGTTCGAAGGCCGAGCCGCCCCGGTCCCACTCGCCGTTCTCCCGGCCGCGGTCGTGCTGTTCGTCGCGGCCCCGGCCCGCGTCACCCCGGCGGCGCGAGGCAGGCAGACGGTCGCTGGGCCCGCTGTCGGCCCACGGGTCGTCCAAGGGCTCGGAAATGCTCACCGAGCAACCTCCTCCCGTCCGCCGAGCGGACCTCGCCGTGCCCCTCATTTCTACGGCACGGCACTGACAACTAAGAGGCCCAACTCCGGTTCTGGCGCGTCGGTTTTGTGTTGATTTCTCGGCCGACGAACGGCGGGGGGCGACGGACCACGTTAGGCCCCTGGGCACCGTCAGCCAATCTGGTTATCCACAGGCCATGTGGACGACGGCCCGGATGCTGTGGACAACTCTGCAAAACCTGTGCACGACCCGGTGGACAGCCCTGTGAACAAGCCCGCACCTGCACGGAGAAGGCTCCTTTGACCTGCACGTTTCCCGTCCACCGGCTGTGCAGAAGAAAAAGTTGCCCAGTCGGCCCAAGATCACTTCGAACAGTGCGCGATACCACACACCCCACCCGCCAGGGTAAGGGTCATAGATGCCTTGCATCTCTTACCTGTGGACGATTAGATTGATGCTCATGACACAGGCTCCCGCGACTCCCCAGGCCGCACGCCGTCGGCACGATCGAGAGATCATCGCCCTGGCCGTGCCGGCCTTCGGTGCCCTCGTCGCCGAGCCCCTCTTCGTCATCGCCGACAGCGCGATCATCGGCCACCTGGGTACCGCCCAACTCGCCGGACTCGGTGTCGCCTCCGCGCTCCTGATGACGGCCGTGAGCATCTTCGTCTTCCTCGCCTATGCCACCACCGCGGCCGTCGCCCGACGCGTCGGCGCCGGCGACCTGCGGTCCGCCATCCGCCAGGGCATGGACGGAATCTGGCTCGCCCTCGCCCTCGGTGCCGCCGTCATCGCGATCGTCCTGCCCACGGCACCGTCCCTCATCGAACTCTTCGGCGCCTCCGACACCGCCGCCCCCTATGCGACGACCTACCTGAGGATCTCCGCGCTCGGCATACCGGCCATGCTCGTCGTCCTGGCCGCCACCGGAGTCCTGCGCGGCCTCCAGGACACCAGAACCCCCCTCTACGTCGCCGTCGCGGGCTTCGTCGCCAACGCGCTCCTCAACGTCGGCCTCGTCTACGGCGCCGACCTGGGCATCGCCGGATCGGCCTGGGGCACCGTCCTCGCCCAGTGGGGCATGGCCGCGGCCTACCTCGTGGTCGTCGTCCGAGGAGCACGCGAGCATCAGGCCTCACTCCGCCCGGACCCCTCCGGCATCAGAGCCGCCGCCCAGGCAGGTGTGCCACTCCTGGTGCGCACCCTGTCCCTGCGGGCGATCCTGATGATCGCCACCGCGGTCGCCGCCCGGCTCGGGGACGCCGACATCGCGGCCCACCAGATCATCCTGTCCCTGTGGAGTTTGCTGGCCTTCGCGCTGGACGCCATCGCGATCGCCGGGCAGGCGATCATCGGGCGCTATCTGGGCGCGGACGACGCGGACGGCGCACGCGCCGCCTGTCGCCGCATGGTGGAGTGGGGCATCGCCTCCGGTGTGGTGCTGGCCCTGCTGGTGGTGATCGCCCGGCCGGTCTTCCTGCCGTTGTTCACCAGCGACCAGGCGGTCAAGGACACCGCTCTGCCGGCCCTGCTGATGGTGGCGCTCGCCCAGCCCATGTGCGGCGTGGTCTTCGTCCTGGACGGCGTCCTGATGGGCGCCGGGGACGGCCGGTATCTGGCGGGCGCCATGGTGGTCACCCTCGTCGCCTTCGTTCCGGTCGCCCTGCTCGTCCCGCTGCTGGGCGGTGGGCTCACCGCGCTCTGGGGGGCGATGACTCTGATGATGACCGTGCGCATGCTGACACTGTGGCTCCGCGCCCGCTCCGGACGGTGGATCGTCACGGGCGCGACCCGCTGACTGTTTCACGTGGAACCGCTGTTTCACGTGAAACACGGGACCCACCAACGGCCGGCCGACCAGCCACTGCCACGGCACGAAGAGGGGGCCGCACCCGATGGGTGCGGCCCCTTCTCTCAGCTCATCGAGCCGAACTCGGCGATCAGGCCGAGATGACCTCGATGTTGACCTTGGCGGCAACCTCGGGGTGCAGACGCACGGACGTCTCGTGGGCGCCGAGGGTCTTGATCGGAGCGGTCAGCTCGATACGGCGCTTGTCGACCTCGGGGCCACCGGAAGCCTTGATCGCCGAAGCGACGTCGGCCGGGGTGACGGAGCCGAAGAGACGACCGGCGTCGCCGGAGCGAACGGCCAGACGGACCTTGACGCCCTCGAGCTGGGCCTTGACCTGGTTGGCCTGCTCGATGGTCTGGATCTCGTGGATCTTGCGAGCACGACGGATCTGCTCGACGTCCTTCTCGCCACCCTTGGTCCAACGGATCGCGAAGTTCCGCGGGATCAGGTAGTTGCGAGCGTAGCCGTCCTTGACGTCGACGACGTCGCCGGCAGCGCCGAGGCCGGAGACCTCGTGGGTGAGGATGATCTTCATGTTTCTGTCACCCTTCCCTTAGCGCGCGGTGGACGTGTAGGGCAGCAGCGCCATCTCACGGCTGTTCTTCACGGCCGTGGCGACGTCACGCTGGTGCTGCGTGCAGTTGCCGGTCACGCGGCGGGCACGGATCTTGCCGCGGTCGGAAATGAACTTCCGCAGCATGTTCGTGTCCTTGTAGTCCACGTACGTGACCTTGTCCTTGCAGAACGCGCAGACCTTCTTCTTAGGCTTGCGCACAGGCGGCTTCGCCATGGTGTTTCTCCTGTGTGATCAAGAAGTTTGGGTACGACCCGCCCTCGACCGGATCGGGTCCGGAAACCCGGACCCGAAGGTCTAGAAGGGGGGCTCGTCCGAGTAGCCGCCGCCACCGCCGCCGCCGCCGGAGTTTCCACCCCAGCCACCGCCGCCGCCACCCTGCTGGCCACCGGCGGGAGCGCCGCTGGCCCACGGGTCGTCGGCCGGAGCGCCGCCGCCCTGCTGGCCACCGCCGGGGCCGCCGCCCCAGCCGCCGCCACCCTGGCCGCCGCCGCCACCGCCGCCGAAGCCACCGCCCTGGCCACCGCGGCCGGCGGTCTTGGTGACCTTGGCCGTGGCGTTGCGCAGGCTGGCGCCGACTTCCTCGACGTCCAGTTCGTAGACCGTGCGCTTGACGCCCTCACGGTCCTCGTAGGACCGCTGCTTCAGCCGGCCCTGCACGATGACGCGCATGCCTCGCTGGAGCGACTCCGCGACGTTCTCCGCCGCCTGACGCCAGACCGAGCAGGTCAGGAACAGGCTCTCGCCGTCCTTCCACTCGTTCGTCTGACGGTCGAAGGTGCGGGGCGTGGACGCGACACGGAACTTCGCGACCGCCGCACCGGAAGGGGTGAAGCGCAGCTCGGGGTCGTCGACAAGATTGCCGACGACCGTGATGACGGTCTCGCCTGCCATTGGGGGAACCTCTCGGCGGGTTTGCTGCTTGGCTGCTTGGTTGCTGCTACTCGAATCCCGAGATCAGCTGAGCGGGAGAGCTCAGTGGGTCTCGGGGCGGAGGACCTTGGTCCGGAGGACCGACTCGTTCAGGTTCATCTGGCGGTCGAGCTCCTTGACGATCGCGGGCTCAGCCTGCAGATCGATGACCGAGTAGATGCCCTCGGGCTTCTTCTTGATCTCGTACGAGAGACGACGACGGCCCCAGGTGTCGACCTTCTCGACCTTTCCGTTGCCCTCACGGACGACGGAGAGGAAGTTCTCGATCAGAGGGGCGACAGCGCGCTCCTCCAGATCGGGGTCGAGGATGACCATCACCTCGTAGTGACGCATGTGGAACCCACCTCCTTTGGACTCAGCGGCCACGGTCGTTCCGTGGCAGGAGGGTTGTGATGCGTACGCAACGGTATCGGCCGCCACTGACAATCGGGCTTCCTCTCGGAAACCACCCGTCCAGGGCATGGGCAGACACCGGTGCAGACGGTACAGCGTACCCGCACACCCGCTTCCGGTTGAAATCACGGCGGGAGCGCAGACAATCTGTACACATCGGGTGTGTATGGCGCTACGATGCGCCGCCTTCCGCAGGAGGTGCCCTCATGGCACAGGCAATGCGACCCAACACCGTCGGAGGCCTCTTCGCCACGGACGGAAAACCCCATCCCCTCCAGGACACGCTGCTCGTGGCGACCCTGGTGCTGGGCGCCGTCTCGTTCATCACGGCGATGTTCCACGATCTGCACCTGCTCAGCTCCTGGACCGGCCTGGTGGGAATCGCCACCGGGGCCTACGGCCAGTGGATCTCGGAGACCACCCGGGAACGCTTCGGCCTGATCCTGGGGCTGGGCGCCTCTGCCATCGGCTTCTACCTGGGTCTGGCTCACGGGGGCCTCTTCGGCGGGGTCGTCG
Organism: Streptomyces sp. NPDC048002; assembly: GCF_040653275.1. Classification (NCBI taxonomy): domain Bacteria; kingdom Bacillati; phylum Actinomycetota; class Actinomycetes; order Kitasatosporales; family Streptomycetaceae; genus Streptomyces; species Streptomyces sp. NPDC048002. The sequence goes on from NZ_JBEZNL010000008.1 coordinate 207,309, forward strand.
GCTGACGCCGCGCCCTTCGGAGCCGTGTGACACCACCTCGCTTCGCCCCGGCGGCCCACAGGCCGGGGCGAAGCATCCGTACGCCCGGTCGAAGCGGACGCGGGGCGCAGTAGGCTTCGGCGCTAGAGCCGGAGCCCCTGAACCCATGGGGACAGACCAGCCGCCCGAGGAGCGCCCCGAATGAGCCTGACCCTGAGGACGATCAGTCGCGAGCAGCATCTGGCGTACATCCAGAGCCTGCCGGCGGCTAGCCACATGCAGGTCCCGGCCTGGGCGGACGTCAAGGCGGAGTGGCGCTCCGAGAACCTCGGCTGGTTCGACGAACGTACCGGTGACATGGTCGGCGCGGGTCTGGTCCTCTACCGGCAGCTGCCCAAGATCAAGCGCTACCTGGCCTACCTGCCCGAGGGTCCGGTCATCAACTGGTTCGCGCCGAATCTGACCGACTGGCTGGAACCGATGCTCGCGCACCTGAAGCAGCAGGGCGCCTTCTCCGTGAAGATGGGCCCGCCGGTGATCATCCGGCGCTGGGAGGCGGGCTCGATCAAGGCGGGCATCCAGAACCCGGACGTGAAGCGGCTGCGTGACATCGAGGCCGACTTCATCGAGCCGCGCGCCTTCGAGGTCGCCGACAAGCTGCGCCGGATGGGCTGGCAGCAGGGCGAGGACGGCGGCGCGGGCTTCGGCGACGTCCAGCCGCGCTACGTCTACCAGGTGCCGCTGGCCAACCGGTCCCTGGAAGAGGTCCACAAGAACTTCAACCAGTTGTGGCGCCGCAACATCAAGAAGGCCGAGAAGGCCGGCGTCGAGGTCGTCCAGGGCGGCTACCACGACCTTGAGGAATGGCAGCGGCTGTACGAGATCACGGCGGTCCGTGACCACTTCCGCCCCCGCCCGCTGGGCTACTTCCAGCGCATGTGGACGGCCCTCAACTCCGAGGACCCCAACCGCATGCGGCTGTACTTCGCCCGCCACAACGGTGTGAACCTCTCGGCGGCGACGATGCTCATCGTCGGCGGACACGTCTGGTACTCCTACGGCGCCTCCGACAACATCGGCCGTGAGGTCCGGCCCTCGAACGCGATGCAGTGGCGCATGCTGCGCGACGCCTACGCGCTCGGCGCGACCGTGTACGACCTGCGCGGCATCTCCGACTCGCTGGACGAGTCCGACCACCTCTTCGGTCTGATCCAGTTCAAGGTGGGCACCGGCGGTCAGGCCGCCGAGTACCTGGGCGAGTGGGACTTCCCGCTGAACAAGCTGCTCCACAAGGCGCTCGACATCTACATGTCGCGGCGCTGAGTCACGGGCATTTGCTTCGATAGCTTCCATACCTCTGATACACCGCAGCCACCAGAAAGGTTCCAGGTCCGGCCATGGCGCTCACGCTCTACGTCGACACCGCGCGCTGGCGGGCGCACCACAAGCACGTGCAGGAGCAGTTCCCGGGACTCGTCCCGGTCTGCAAGGGCAACGGCTACGGCTTCGGGCACGAGCGCCTAGCGGAGGAGGCGACACGCCTGGGCTCGGACGTCCTCGCCGTGGGCACCACGTACGAGGCCGCGCGCATCAAGGACTGGTTCGGCGGTGACCTGCTGGTGCTGACGCCGTACCGGCGCGGCGAGGAGCCGGTGCCGCTGCCCGACCGGGTCATCCGCTCGGTGTCGTCGATCGACGGCGTCTACGGCCTGGTGGGGGCCCGGGTGGTCATCGAGGTGATGTCCTCGATGAAGCGGCACGGGGTGAGCGAGCAGGACCTGCCGCAGCTGCACTCCGCCATAGAGAACGTCCGGCTGGAGGGCTTCGCCATCCACCTGCCGCTGGACCGCACCGACGGCTCGGACGCGGTCGAGGAGGTCATCGGCTGGATGGACCGGCTGCGCGCCGCCCGGCTGCCGCTGCACACGATGTTCGTCAGCCACCTCAAGGCCGACGAACTCGCCCGTCTCCAGCAGCAGTTCCCGCAGACCCGCTTCCGTGCCCGCATCGGCACCCGGCTCTGGCTGGGGGACCACGAGGCGACGGAGTACCGCGGCGCGGTCCTGGACGTCACCCGTGTCGCCAAGGGCGACCGGTTCGGCTACCGGCAGCAGAAGGCGGCCTCGGACGGCTTCCTGGTGGTCGTGGCGGGCGGCACCTCGCACGGGGTGGGGCTGGAGGCTCCCAAGGCCCTGCACGGCGTCATGCCGCGCGCCAAGGGCGTGGCGCGAGCAGGCCTCGCCACGGTCAACCGGAACCTTGCTCCGTTCGTCTGGGGCGGCAAGCAGCGCTGGTTCGCCGAGCCGCCGCACATGCAGGTCTCCATCCTGTTCGTGCCGGCGGACGCGCCGGAGCCGAAGGTCGGTGACGAGCTGGTCGCCCATCTCCGGCACACCACCACGCAGTTCGACCGGATCGTCGACCGCTGAGCATCCTCACCGGGACAGCGGGAAGGCCGTGCACGGGTTCGCCCCGTGCACGGCCTTCGTCGTTCCACGGCCGCTCCATCGCGGCCTCCCTGCACTGTTCGCTCAGAGCGAACGGTCGCCGGGCGCCGGTCCGCCCCACTCCACCTGCGGTCCGTCGAAAGCGGCCGCCTGCTGCGGCGAACGCGCCGCGGGGCCCAGCGTGAAGGCGTCCTCCGCCCCGTCGAGCACACCGCCCGACGGGTCGTCGTCGCCCGCCCGGCGGACCACGTCGCGCTCGGGCATCAGGATGTCGCGGACGATCACGGCACACAGATAGAGCGTGCCCGCCAGGTGCACGCCGATGGCCCAGTGGTACCCGTCGGTCGGCAGTCCCTTGTGGGCGTCACCGCTGGTCGTGTAGGCGAGGTACATCCAGATGCCCAGGAAGTACGCCACCTCGCAGGCCTGCCAGATCAGGAAGTCCCGCCACTTCGGCCGGGCCAGCGCGGCCAGCGGGATCAACCACAGCACGTACTGCGGCGAGTAGACCTTGTTGGTGAGGATGAACGCCGCCACGATCAGGAACGCGAGCTGGGCGAAGCGCGGCCGGCGCGGAGCGGTCAGCGTGAGCGCGGCCACCCCGGCGCAGCACAGCAGCATCAGCAGCGTGGCGAGGGTGTTGACGGTCTCCGTGTCGAGCGGGTCGCTGGAGTTCTGGGCCATGATCAGCCAGAAGGACCCGAAGTCGACGCCCCGCTCCTGGCTGAACGTGTAGAACTTCGACCAGCCGTCGAACGCGAGCAGCATGACGGGGCCGTTCACGACCGCCCAGGCGACGGCCGTGCCGCCCAGGGCCTTGCCGAAGTCCCGCCACTTGCCCGCACGCCAGCACAGCACGAACAGAGCGCCCAGCAGCAGCACGGGATACAGCTTCGCGGCCGTGGCGAGCCCCAGGAGGACACCGAAGGACAGCGAACGTCCCCGCGACCACATCAGCATCGCCCCGGCCGTCAGAGCGACGGCCAGCAGATCCCAGTTGATGGTCGCGGTCAGGGCGAAGGCGGGCGCCAGCGCGACCAGCAGACCGTCCCAGGGCCGACGGACGTGGGTCCGGGTCACACAGACGGCGATGACGGCCGCGCAGGCCATCAGCATCCCCGCGTTGACCATCCAGTACCACTGCTCCTGGTCCTGGATGGTGCCGGTGCCCGGCGTGAGCCAGGAGGCGACCTCCATGAACACACCGGTGAGCACCGGGTACTCGAGGTACTCCATGTCACCGGAGAGCCTGTCGAAGTACGGCACCAGACCATCGGCGAAGCCGCGCCCCTGGTAGAGGTGCGGGATGTCCGAGTAACAGGCGTGGGTGTACTGCGAGCTGGCCCCGAAGAACCAGGCCCCGTTGTAGCAGGGCGCCTTCTGGACCAGACCGAGGGCGAACACTCCGATCGCGACGAGCGCGATGATCCGCACGGGGGTCCACCACGACGTCCCCAGCAGGGCACGCCGTCCGATGGGACCGCCGATCAGCTCACTGCCGTTGCGGGCGACCGGGTCGTCCCTGGTGGGCCGCACCGGCTCGGGCTCGTGCACGCTCGTCGGCGTCGTCTCTGCACTGGGCATGGGGCACATCCTGCCGTACGCGTCTAGGAATACGCCGAGGGCCGCCGCACCTGGTCGGTGCGGCGGCCCATGTTTCACGTGAAACACCCGCGCCGGGCGATACGGCACCCAATCGGGCACCCGCCCCGCATCAGCGGGCGGCGCTAGCCTGTGGAGCCTTGGAAGAGGCCCCCATTTCCATTGCCGTTGCCATTACTGGTGTCCTCGGACTCCGTGGGCGTGGGTGAGGTGGTCACCCCGCCGTCCGTGCCGCCGTTGTCCGTCCCGCCGTCGTCCTCGCACCAGAACCCGCTGCAGGTCTCGCTCGCGGACGGCGACGGAGTCGTCTGCGTCGGGGTCGGCGTCGGAGTCGGGGTCGGGGTGGCTTCCTCGGTCTCGGTCGGCGTGGGGGTGGGCGTCGGGCTCGGGGAGGCGTTGATGACCTCACCGATGGGCTCCGGGACGGGGAAGTCCTTCGCCGGCTCGCCCTTCAGCGCCTGCTCCATGTAGTCGTGCCAGATCTCGGCCGGGAACGAGGCACCGTGGATCGACGCCTGGTCGCCCGTGCCGTACATCTCCAGGAACTTACGGTTCTTGATCGACTCGTCGTCCGGGTACCGGAACATGCTGATCGCGGTCGACAGCTGCGGGGTGTACCCGACGAACCAGGCCGACTTGTTGCCGTCGGTCGTACCGGTCTTGCCGGCCACGTCACGGCCGGTGAGCTGGGCGGCGGTACCCGTGCCCTTGTCGACCACGGTCTTCAGGACGTCGGTGACGTTGTCGGCCACCTGGGCGGTGAAGGCCTGCTTGGTCTTGTCCTCGTGCTTGAAGACCGTGCCATCGGCGCTCTTGACCTCGGTGACGGAGTACGGCTCACGCTGCTCCCCGCTGGCCGCGAAGGTGGCGTAGGAGCCCGCCATACGGATCGTGCTGGGCTCGGAGATACCGATGGAGAAGGACGGGAAGCTCGTGCCCGTCAGGCTGTCCTCCTTCAGGCCCGCGTCGATGGCGGCCTCCTCCACCTTGTCCAGACCGACATCCATGCCGAGCTGCACGAAGGCGGAGTTCGCCGAGAACTGCATCGCGGTGCGCAGGTCGACCATGTAGTCCGGGGCCTCGCCGAGCGACTCGTCGCCGTCGTTGGCCTGGAGCCACTCCTTGCCCTTGTCGTCCTGCCAGACGTCCCCGTCGTACTCCTTGATCTTCAGATCGTTCTCGCCGCTGTACAGGCTCTTCGGGGACACCTTGGTCCGCTCGTCCTGCGCCTGCGTCTCGCCGAGGTCGGGGTCGCGCACGCCCCACTTCATGGCCGCCGCGAGGACGAAGGGCTTGAACGTCGATCCGACCTGGGCACCGGTGACATCGGCGTTGTTGGTGAAGTGCTTGGTGGCATCACTGCCGCCGTAGATCGCCTTGATGGCACCCGTCTCCGGGTCCACCGAAGCGCCGCCGAACTGGACGTGGGTGTCCGTCTTCGGGCGTTTCTTGGGATCGATGTTCGCCTTCTCGACCTTCTTCACCGCGGCCTCGAGTGCCTTGACCTTCTTCTTGTCGAAGGTCGTGTAGATCGAGTAGCCGCCCTGCTGGAGGTCGTTCGCGCTGATGTCGGTGTTGTTGACGACGTAGGCCTTGGCGAGGTCGACGAGGTAGCCGACCTGGCCGCCCAGCGCGGTGTTGGAGCGAGGGTTCTGCGTCTTGGGCAGTTCCTTGTACTTGGCCCGGTCCGCGGCGCTGAGGTGGCCGTACTCGACCATCTTGTCCAGGGTGTCCTGCATCTGGATCGTCGCCCGCTTGGTATTGGCCTCCTGGGTCGCCCCCACCGGGTCGATGGAGGTCGCACCCGCCGGGTCGTAGTACGTCGCGCCCTTGAGGACGGCCGCGAGGAAGGCGCACTGCCCGGTGGTGAGGTCGACCGAGTCCTTGTTGAAGTACGCCCGCGAGGCGGCCTGGATACCGTAGGCACCGCGGCCGTAGTAGGCGGAGTTCAGGTAACCCGCCATGATCTCGTCCTTGGAGAACTTGGCGCCCACCTTGACCGACACGAAGATCTCCTGGAACTTCCGGGAGATCGTCTGGGACTGGTCGTCCAGCATCGCGTTCTTGACGAACTGCTGGGTGATGGTCGAGCCACCCTGCGTCTCGCCGCCCCGCGCCATGTTGAACACCGCGCGCGCGATGCCCTTGGGGTCGATGCCGCTGTCGTCGTAGAAGGTCTTGTTCTCCTGCGAGATCACCGCGTTGCGCATGTCCTCGGGGATCTGGTCCAGCTTGACGATCTGGCGGTTGGTCTCACCACCGGTGGCGACCATCGCTGTGCCGTCGGACCAGTAGAAGACGTTGTTCTGCGCCTCCGCGGTGTCCGCCACGCTGGGCACGCCCACCATGGCGTAGCCGATGCCCGCGATGGCCACCAGGCTGCCCATGAAGCCCAGGCAGAGGCCCGACACGAGCTTCCAGGACGGCATCCAGCGACGCCAGCCGTCCTTGCCGAAGCGCGGATAGTCGATGATCCGCTTCTTGCCGGGACCGGCGGCACGTCCACGGCCCCGACCGGGACCGGTGGATTCCCCAGGGGCTCCTCGACGGCCACCCGGGCCGACCTCGGCGCCTCTGCGGCGGCCGCCCGCTCCGCCCGCGGCACGGCGGGCCGCGGCGCGGCCGCCGTAGGGCAGCGCCTCGGCCGCATCGTAGGAATCCGACCCGTGGGAACTGGTCCCCCGGGAATCGGCGGGAGATCCGGTGGCGCCTCGCGGTGCCGCGCGGCGGCCGGAGGACGGGCCGGACTGGCCGCGTCGGGCCGCGGCACGTCCGCCTCCCTGCGGCTGCGGCGGTTTGCGACGGTGCTCGCTCATCGAACGACTACTCCTCGGGCAGGCGCACCCGTGTGACGCGCCTGGAAACGGCGGCAGGTTTCCGGTCCCCCCGAAGTACGGATGTGGTCGCTTCCGCATTCACCCGTACTGCACCGAGGACGACGACGCCCCCAGGCGTCACTTGGTTCCCGGTGGTGTGCATGGCGCACAGACTACGCACCGTCAAAACCTGCCGAGCCCCGAAGTTCACCCCAAATCAGGCAACTCGCATCCCATGAATCAGTGATGTGATCCCGTTCACGATCCTCCCTCTTGTCGCACACGGAAGGCCGTTCTATCGTCTTGATGTATCGAGTCGATACATCAGCGCGAGATAAGGACGAGGAGGCGAAGGATGAGCCGACGGGCCGGGATCCTTGAGTTCGCCGTCCTCGGCCTGCTCCGCGAGTCTCCGATGCACGGCTATGAGCTGCGCAAACGACTCAATACGTCACTGGGAGTGTTCCGGGCGTTCAGCTACGGGACGCTCTACCCCTGCCTCAAGACGCTGGTCGCCAACGGCTGGTTGATCGAGGAGCCGGGGAACGCCCCCGAGGACGCCCTCGCAGCGTCCCTCGCCGGCCGCCGCGCCAAGATCGTCTACAGGTTGACGGCGGAAGGTAAGGAGCACTTCGAGGAGCTGCTCTCCCAGACCGGCCCCGACGTGTACGAGGACGAGCACTTCGCCGCCCGGTTCGCCTTCTTCGGGCAGACCTCGCGCGATGTCCGCATGCGCGTGCTGGAGGGCCGCAGGAGCCGCCTGGAGGAGCGTCTGGAGAAGATGCGCGCCTCCCTGGCGCGCACCCGGGAGCGGCTGGACGACTACACGCTTGAGCTCCAGCGCCACGGAATGGAGTCCGTGGAGCGCGAAGTGCGCTGGCTGAACGAGCTCATCGAGAGCGAGCGGGCCGGGAGGGACCTCAAGGGGTCCACCCCCGGGGGGCCCGCACAGCAGGACACCACCACTGGAGCGACGGGCGGCCTGCCCCGTACCGGGGGCGACCCCGGCACGGATTCGCCCGACGACACCGCCACGTGAGCGCCCACTCAGGGCCTCACTCGTACACACAGGGAGCAACCGGAATGGGTTCGGTTCGCGTAGCCATCGTTGGCGTGGGCAACTGCGCCGCGTCGCTCGTGCAGGGCGTCGAGTACTACAAGGACGCCGACCCGGCGTCCAAGGTCCCGGGCCTGATGCACGTCCAGTTCGGCGACTACCACGTCGGTGACGTGGAGTTCGTCGCGGCCTTCGACGTCGACGCCAAGAAGGTCGGTCTCGACCTCGCCGACGCCATCGGCGCCTCCGAGAACAACACCATCAAGATCTGCGACGTGCCGAACTCCGGCGTGACCGTGCAGCGCGGCCACACCCTCGACGGTCTCGGCAAGTACTACCGCCAGACCATCGAGGAGTCCGCCGAGGAGCCGGTGGACGTCGTCCAGATCCTCAAGGACCGCCAGGTCGACGTTCTCGTCTGCTACCTGCCCGTCGGCTCCGAGGACGCGGCGAAGTTCTACGCCCAGTGCGCCATCGACGCCAAGGTCGCCTTCGTCAACGCCCTCCCGGTCTTCATCGCCGGCACCAAGGAGTGGGCGGACAAGTTCACCGAGGCGGGCGTCCCGATCGTCGGTGACGACATCAAGTCGCAGGTCGGCGCCACCATCACGCACCGCGTCATGGCGAAGCTGTTCGAGGACCGTGGTGTGCGCCTGGAGCGCACGATGCAGCTGAACGTCGGCGGCAACATGGACTTCAAGAACATGCTCGAGCGCGACCGCCTCGAGTCCAAGAAGATCTCCAAGACGCAGGCCGTCACCTCGCAGATCCCCGACCGGGACCTCGGCGAGAAGAACGTCCACATCGGCCCGTCCGACTACGTCGCGTGGCTCGACGACCGCAAGTGGGCGTACGTGCGCCTTGAGGGCCGCGCGTTCGGTGACGTCCCGCTGAACCTGGAGTACAAGCTCGAGGTCTGGGACTCCCCGAACTCCGCGGGTGTCATCATCGACGCCCTGCGCGCCGCGAAGATCGCCAAGGACCGCGGCATCGGCGGCCCGATCCTGTCGGCGTCCTCGTACTTCATGAAGTCCCCGCCGGTGCAGTACTTCGACGACGAGGCCCTCGACAACGTCGAGAAGTTCATCAAGGGCGAGGTCGAGCGCTAAGGCTCCGAGAGTCCGCTCCTGCCAGAGCCGGGAAGGTCCCCGGGTCGTACGACCCGGGGACCTTCCCGTATGTGAGGCTGAGCCCCATGTCCGTCGCACGCGACCTGCGCGTTCTGCTGCGCTTCAGCAACTTCAGGCGCCTGCTCGCACTCAGGCTGCTCTCCCAGGGCGCCGACGGCGTCTACCAGGTCGCGCTCGCCACGTACGTCGTCTTCTCGCCGGAGAAGCAGACCTCGGCCGCCGCGATCGCCTCGGCCATGGCGGTCCTGCTGCTGCCGTACTCCCTCGTCGGCCCGTTCGCCGGAGTCCTGCTGGACCGCTGGGAACGCCGCCAGGTCTTCCTCTACGGCAGTCTGCTGCGCGCCCTGCTCGCGGCGGGGACGGCCGTGCTGATGGTCAGCCAGGTCCCGGACTGGCTCTTCTACGCCTCCGCGCTGTGCGTCACCGCCGTCAACCGCTTCATCCTCTCCGGCCTCTCAGCCGCGCTGCCCCGCGTCGTCGACGGCGAACGGCTGGTGATGGCCAACTCCCTTTCCCCGACGGCCGGCACGCTCGCAGCGACCGCGGGCGGCGGTCTGGCCTTCGCCGTACGCCTCCTGGTGTCGGACTCCGACGCGGCGGTCGTCCTGCTCGGCGCCTCGCTGTATCTGTGCGCGGCGTTCGCGTCCCTGCGCATGGCACGGGAGCTACTGGGCCCCGACCGGGAGTTGGTGCGGCCGGGTCTGCGTACCGCGCTCGCCGGCACCGCGCGCGATCTGGTGGCGGGGGTGCGTCATCTGGCCACCCCGTCGCGCAGGGAAGCGACCTGGGCGCTCGGCGCGATGACCCTGATGCGTTTCTGCTACGGCGCTCTGCTGGTCATGCTGCTGATGCTGTGCCGGTACACCTTCTCCACGGACACGGACGACGGACTGGCCCTGCTGGGGCTGGCATTGGCCGTCTCCGGAGCCGGCTTCTTCACGGCGGCCGTCCTGACACCGTGGGCGGCGGGACGGCTCGGACCGGGGCGCTGGATCGTCGTGTGCGCGGGGTCCGCGGCGGTCCTGGAACCCGCCCTGGGGCTGCAGTTCGCCACCGTGCCCATGCTGGTGGCGGCCTTCGTCCTCGGGCTGACCACGCAGGGCGCGAAGATCGCCACGGACACGGTCGTCCAGTCCTCGGTCGACGACGGCTTCCGCGGCCGTGTCTTCTCCCTCTACGACGTCCTGTTCAACGTCGCCTTCGTCGGTGCGGCGGCAGTGGCCGCCCTGATACTGCCGCCTGACGGCCGATCGGTGGCGTTGGTGGTAACAGTCGCCGTTATCTACGGTGCGGTTGCTGTGACTATGGCCCGGTTTGAACGTCGATAAGTGTCACATCAATGCCACAGAGGCCCTCCTGACCACTGGAGTGTCAGTGGGGCCAGATAACTTACGTGAGTCTTATGCGCGCTCCGTTCGCGTCACTCACCCATGTTCGAGGGGGACCCCCAAGTGACCACTCCGCCGCCCCAGGGCCAGAACCCGTTTGCTCAGGGCCAGAACCCGTACGCCCAGCAGCCCGACGGCCAGGCCCCGCAGCCGCAGCCGGGTGCGGCCCCGTACGCTCCGGTCCCGCCCGAGCAGCCGCGCCGCAAGCTCAGCTTCAAGACGATCAAGAACATCGTCATCGCGGTCGTCGTCATCGGTGTGGTCGTCGGTGGCTACATATCCAGCCGCGACGACGCCAACACCGCGTCCGTGGGCGACTGCATGCACCGGGGCAGCACTGACGACAACAACCCGGACCTCGAGGTTGTGGACTGCAGCTCCTCGGAGGCGGAGTACGAGGTGCTGGCGAAGATCGAGGGCTCCTTCAGCGGCCTGACCGCCGAGACGCAGTGCGAGTCCAAGACGAAGGACTTCCAGTACGTCTACACCGAGTCCGGTGACGGCAGCGACTTCCTGCTCTGCCTGAAGGACTACACGAAGTAGGTCCAGAGAAACGAAGGGGCGGTGTTTCACGTGAAACACCGCCCCTGTCGCATGACGGGGTCATGTTTCACGTGAAACATGACCCCGCTTCACGCTCTCAGCCCTGCTGCTCGGCCCACCACTGCTTGAGTGCCGTCTCCGCGGCATCGCGCTCCATCGGGCCGTTCTCCAGGCGCAGCTCCAGCATGTGTTTGTAGGCGCTGCCGATCACCGGTCCCGGACCGACCCCGAGGATCTGCATGATGTCGTTGCCATCGAGGTCCGGACGGATCGAGTCCAGCTCCTCCTGCTCCTGAAGCTGCGCGATGCGCTCCTCCAGGCCGTCGTAGGCGCGGGAGAGCGCGGCGGCCTTGCGCTTGTTCCGGGTCGTGCAGTCGGAGCGGGTCAGCTTGTGCAGCCGGTCGAGGAGCGGGCCGCCGTCACGGACGTAGCGGCGGACGGCGGAGTCGGTCCACTCGCCGGTGCCGTAGCCGTGGAAGCGCAGGTGGAGCTCGACCAGCCGCGAGACGTCCTTCACCAGCTCGTTGGAGTACTTCAGGGCCGTCATGCGCTTCTTGGTCATCTTGGCGCCCACCATCTCGTGGTGGTGGAAGGAGACCCGGCCGTCCTTCTCGAAGCGACGCGTGCGCGGCTTGCCGATGTCATGCAGCAGCGCGGCCAGCCGCAGCGTCAGGTCCGGCCCGTTCTCCTCCAGCGCGATCGCCTGCTCCAGCACGATCAGCGAGTGCTCGTAGACGTCCTTGTGCCGGTGATGCTCGTCGCTCTCCAGCCGCAGGGCCGGCAGCTCGGGCAGCACTCGCTCGGCGAGGCCCGTCTCCACGAGCAGGGTCAGGCCCTTACGGGGGTGAGCGGAGAGGATCAGCTTGTTCAGCTCGTCCCGCACCCGCTCGGCCGAGACGATCTCGATCCGGTCCGCCATGTCCGTCATCGCGGTGACGACCTCGGGAGCCACCTCGAAGTCGAGCTGCGCCGCGAACCGCGCGGCTCGCATCATGCGCAGCGGGTCGTCCGAGAAGGACTCCTCCGGGGTGCCCGGGGTGCGCAGGACGCGCGCCGCGAGGTCGTCGAGGCCTCCGTGCGGGTCGACGAACTCCTTCGCCGGCAGCGCGACGGCCATCGCGTTCACCGTGAAGTCACGACGGACCAGATCCTCCTCGATGGAGTCGCCGTACGACACCTCGGGCTTGCGCGAGGTCCGGTCGTACGCCTCCGACCGGTAGGTCGTGACCTCGATCTGGTAGCCGTCCTTCTGGGCTCCCACCGTGCCGAAGGCGATCCCCACCTCCCAGACGGCGTCCGCCCACGGACGCACGATCTTCAGGACGTCCTCGGGGCGGGCATCGGTGGTGAAGTCGAGATCGTTGCCGAGCCGGCCCAGCAGCGCGTCCCGGACCGACCCGCCGACCAGGGCGAGTGAGAACCCGGCCTCCTCGAAGCGACGGGCGAGGTCGTCGGCGACAGGCGCGACCCGCAGCAGTTCACTCACCGCGCGGTGCTGCACCTGGCTCAGGACACTGAGGTTGTCTTCGTTGGCATTCGGCACAACAAAAGAGAGTACGTGGCCGTAACGGCCCGCAGCGCCTCCATTAAACGTGCACAGACCCGGCCCGCTTCATACGGGCACATACGGGACAGCACGGCGCCCCGGGCCGATCTTGTGGAGCAGTCCGCGGCACTTCCCCTCAGCGCGCATCGTTACCATGCGTGGACGCACATTCCGACGACCACTGACGACGACGAGGGACGGGCGAGCGCGTGGCCGAGGCGGCAGACTTCCAGGGGACCAGTCCCTCACCTGCCCGCCGGTGGCTGCGGCGCACCGGGGCACTGCTCGCCGGTGCCCCCCTGCTGGCGGGTCTCCTCCAGTTGCCCACGGCGTCTCCCGCCCGGGCCGCCACCGGCGACCGGACCGTCTCCATCGCTGTCGACTCCCTCACACCGAGCGTCGCCACCGACGGCGACACGGTGACCGTGTCCGGCACGGTCACCAACACCGGCAAGCAGGCCGTCACCGAGGCCCAGGTCGACCTGCGCCTCGGCCAGGAGCTGACCACCCGCTCCGGCATCGACACCGCCGCCAGGGCCACCGGATCCCAGCCGGGCACCGACGGGCTGCCGCTCGGCGGGAAGTACGTGAAGAAGTTCGCCAAGCTCACCCAGGGCGTCTCACAGCCCTTCTCCATCGAGGTACCGGTGGACGAGCTGGATCTGGGCGGGAACGGGGTCTACCAGCTGGCCGTCTCCCTGTCCGGCGAGACCGCCGCACAGCCCTGGACCCAGGTGCTGGGCGTGCAGCGGACCTTCCTGCCGTACCAGCCCGACGAAGCCGACACCCGGACGAAGACCACCGTGCTGTGGCCGCTGATCTCCACCGTCCACATGACGGCGCAGACGGGGTCCAACGAGTCACAGACGCCGGTCTTCCGTGACAACGACCTCGCCACGGAACTCGCACCCGGCGGCCGCCTGGAGCGGATGCTCGCCCTCGGCAAGGACCTCGACGTGACCTGGGTCGTCGACCCGGACCTCCTGGCCTCCGTCGACGCCATGACCCGCAGCTTCCGCGTCCAGGGCGAGAACGGCACCACCACCGCCGGCAGCCGGGCCGACCAGGAGGTCGCCAAGCGCTGGCTCGCCTCGCTCCAGGACGCCGTGCTGGACAACGAGGTCGTGGCGCTGCCCTTCGCCGACCCCGACCTGGCCTCCCTCGCCCACAACGGCACGGCCGTCACGGGCTCCCTGGGCCACCTCAAGGAGGCGACCGACGTCGCCTCCGACACCGTCGAGTCGATCCTGCACGTGGAGCCCACCACCGACTTCGCCTGGCCGGTCGACGGCGCCGTGGACCCGTCGATCATGAAGGTCGCCACGTCGGCGGGTGCCGACAAGGTGATCGCCCGCAGTGACAGCCTGCAAGAGACGGCGGGCCTGACCTACACCCCCTCCGCGGCCCGCCCCGTCGGCGGCGGCACGACGGCCGTGGTCGCGGACGCCCGGCTCTCCACGGCCTTCCAGGGCGATATGACGAGGGCCTCCACGGCCACCCTCGCCCGGCAGCGGTTCCTGGCGCAGAGCCTGGCCCTGAACCTCCAGACGGACAAGCAGCGCAGCATCGTCGTCGCCCCGCAGCGCATGCCGACGGCCGCCCAGGCCCAGGCGCTCGCCGAGGCGGTGACAGCCCTCCAGAACAGCGGCTGGACCGAGTTCCAGGACCTCACCACCGCTGCGGCGGCCAAGCCCGACCCGGGCGCCACCGCCAGGATCCCCGCCAAGTCGGCCTACCCCTCCTCGCTGCGCAAGAAGGAACTTCAGCGCACGGCGTTCGAGCAGATCGCGGCGACCCAGGACAAGCTCGACCGGTTCAAGGTCGTCCTCAGCAACGAATCCCGGGTCGTCACCCCCTTCGGCCGCGCGATGAACCGCGAGATGTCCACGTCATGGCGCGGCCGGGCCACCGAGGCCGCCGGGTACCGCGACGACGTGGAGAGCTACCTGGAGTCCCTCACCGACCAGGTCTCCCTCATCGACAAGTCCGAGGTCAAGCTCTCCGGCCGCAGCGCCACGATCCCGGTGACCGTGCAGAACAACCTGGTCCAGGGCGTCGACGACCTGGTGCTGCGCCTCACCTCGACCAGCCCCAGGCGCCTGAAGATCGGCGGAGCCGCCTACGAGGAGCAGCCCGTCGCGGTCTCCGGCGGACACAGCCAGACGGTGAAGTTCACCACCTCCGCCGAGGCGAACGGCCAGGCGGAAGTGATCGCCCAGCTGTACACGCGGGACGGCCAGAAGTACGGTGCCGAGGTCCGCTTCGACGTGAAGGTCACCGAGTTCACGGCGACCGTCATGCTGGTCATCGGCGGCGGTTTCCTCCTCCTCGTCCTCGCCGGATTCCGGATGTACACCCAGCGCAAGCGGGCCGCCCGGCAGAGTGCGGAGAAGGGGCCCGACGCGTCCGGCGAGGCCGCCGACACCCCCGAGGAGCCTCAGGGCCCCGACGACCGCCCCGAGCGGGAGTCCGCCCCCGGCGCCGTGGAAGGCGACCCCGAGCAGCCGAGTGACCTGACGCCGGACACCCCAGTCGAAAGCGCGGACCCTTCCGGCACGGGTGAGAGAGTGGACCGTTGAGGATGTCGTGGCCGGTGGGCCCGGGACGATGAGGTGGGGTAACCATGAACGCGCCGTACGACGGTGACCGCGCTCAGGGCGCGGGCAGCTCGGGCCACCCCGAGGGCCCGCCGCCCGAGCACGGCCAGGTGCCGCCGCAGCCCCCCGCGGACATGTACCTCCAGGACGCCTACAACGAGGATCCCTACCGCGCGCAGGACCTCTCGGCCCAGGACCCGGTCGCCGAGGCGCTCTACGACCGCTCCGCCCACCCCCCGCCGCCCCCCGGCACCTACCCTCCTCAGCAGCCCCTGTACGCCCAGCCCCAGCAGTCGCCGTACGCACCCGACCCCCACGTGTGGGCCCAGACCCCGGCGCCCGAGCCGGACGGGGCCACCCAGTACCTGCCGTACGGCGACGATCCGCGCACCACGCAGTACGTGGGCGTGGACGACCTGGTCACGCACTCGGCCGACGAGCGGCACGAGCCGGACGCGTTCGCGCACCTGTTCAAGGACCAGCAGCAGAGCGGCGGACGCCCGCCCCACGAGTCCCCGTCGGTGCCCGGACCGGCCGGAGAGCCCGCGCGGTACCAGCCGCCGCAGGCGCCCGCCCGGGGTGGAGCCGACGAGACCATGAACCTCGGGACCGCGCCCGTACCCCCTCCCGCGGCGCCGGCCACCGCGGCCGCGCCCGTCAAGAAGGGCGGGAAGGCCTCGGGCCTGCTGAAGTCCAGCGCGGTCATGGCGGCGGGCACGATGGTGTCCCGGCTGACCGGCTTCGTCCGGTCCATGATGATCGTCTCCGCGCTGGGCCTCGGCCTGCTCGGCGACTCCTTCCAGGTCGCCTACCAGCTGCCGACGATGATCTACATCCTGACCGTCGGCGGCGGCCTCAACTCCGTCTTCGTCCCGCAGCTGGTGCGCGCGATGAAGGACGACGAGGACGGCGGCGAGGGCTACGCGAACCGTCTGCTGACGCTGGTGATGGTGGCTCTGGCCGCCCTCACCGCGCTCGCTATGGTCGCCGCGCCCCTCCTGGTGAAGGCACTGTCCGCGCCTGTCGCCAACGACCCGGCGGCCAACGACGTGGCCGTCACCTTCACCCGCTACTTCCTGCCCTCGATCTTCTTCATGGGCGTCCACGTGGTGATGGGTCAGATCCTCAACGCGCGCGGCAGGTTCGGCGCGATGATGTGGACCCCCGTCCTGAACAACATCGTCATCATCGTGACGCTCGGCATGTTCCTGTGGGTGTACGGCACCGCGGAGCGCTCCGGAATGGCCGTCACGAACATCCCGCCGGAGGGCCAGCGCCTCCTCGGCATCGGTGTTTTGCTCGGCCTGGTGGTCCAGGCCCTGGCGATGATCCCGTACCTGCGCGAGACGGGCTTCCGGCTGCGGCTGCGCTTCGACTGGAAGGGCCACGGACTGGGCAAGGCGGCGATGCTCGCCAAGTGGACGATCCTCTTCGTCCTCGCCAACCAGGCCGGCGCGCTCGTCGTCACCCAGCTGTCCACCGCGGCCGGCGTCGACTCCGACGTCGACGGCACCGGCTTCGCCGCCTATGCCAACGCCCAGCTGATCTGGGGCCTGCCGCAGGCCATCATCACCGTCTCGCTGATGGCCGCCCTCCTGCCCCGTCTGTCGCGCTCGGCGGCCGAGGGCGACGGCGGCGCCGTCCGCGACGACATCTCCCAGGGCCTGCGGACGACGGCGGTCGCCATCGTCCCCATCGCCTTCGGGTTCCTGGCGCTCGGCATCCCGATGTGCACGCTGATGTTCGGCTCCTCGGGCACCAGCGAGGCCACCAACATGGGCTACATGCTGATGGCGTTCGGCCTCGGCCTCATCCCGTACTCCGTGCAGTACGTGGTGCTGCGCGCCTTCTACGCCTACGAGGACACCCGGACGCCCTTCTACAACACGGTCATCGTGGCGACCGTCAACGCCGTCGCCTCGGCGATCTGCTTCTTCGTCATCCCCGCCCGCTGGGCCGTGGTCGGCATGGCCGCCGCGTACGGACTGGCCTACGCGATCGGCGTCGGCGTCGCCTGGAGCCGGCTGCGCCGGAAGCTGGGCGGCGACCTGGACGGCGCCCGGGTGATGCGCACGTACGCCAGGCTCTGCATCGCCTCGGTCCCGGCGGCACTGCTCAGCGGCGCCGCCTGCTACGGGGTCGCGCAGGCCCTCGGCCAGGGTGTCGTCGGCTCGTTCGCCGCGCTGATCGTCGGTGGAGCCGTCCTGCTCGGGGTCTTCTTCGTCGCCGCGCGCAAGATGCGCATCGAGGAGTTGAACTCGCTGGTCGGCATGGTCCGTGGGCGTCTGGGACGCTGAGCCCGGGGTACGCGCACAACCATCGTCCGCCACCGTGTGTCGTGCATAGCGGCGGACTGTGGGCACAATTGGTTTCGGCGTCTCAAGCGCGCAACGTAAGGGGAGGCAGGAGCGACGGTGGCAGAACGGAGCACGGCTGCCGTTGACGTGGAGGGCAACAGCGGCGACGAGTCGCTGACCGCTCAGGCGGACCAGTCCACGGCCGACGGGGTGGCCCAGAATCGGGAGCGGGACACGGACACCGACGAGGCACAGGGGAGTGGCGGGACCGAGCGTCCCGAGAAGGCCTCACCACCCGAACTGCACAGCGGGCACAAGCTGGCCAGACGCTACCGCCTGGAGGAGTGCGTCACCCGTCTGGACGGATTCAGCAGCTGGCGTGCGGTGGACGAGAAGCTCCGGCGCGCCGTGGGCGTCCACCTCCTGCCCGCCGACCACACCCGCGCCCGCTCCGTACTGGCCGCGGCCCGGTCCTCCGCGCTGCTCGGCGACCCCCGGTTCGTCCAGGTGCTGGACGCGGTCGAGGAGAACGACCTCGTCTACGTCGTCCACGAGTGGCTCCCTGACGCCACCGAGCTGACCACGCTGCTGTCGGCCGGCCCGCTGGAGCCCTACGACTGCTACCAGATGGTCTCCCAGGTGGCCGCCGCGATGGCCGCCGCGCACCGGGAGGGCCTCGCGCATCTGCGGCTCAACCCCAACGCGGTGCTGCGCACCTCCACCGGCCAGTGGCGCATCCGCGGTCTCGCGGTCAACGCAGCCCTGCGCGGCGTCAGTTCCGAAACCCCCCAGCGCACCGACACCGAGGCCATCGGCGCCCTCCTGTACGCGACGCTGACCCAGCGCTGGCCGTACGAGAACGACGCCTACGGTCTGACCGGACTGCCCAAGGACGTCGGTCTGGTCGCCCCCGACCAGGTCCGCGCCGGCGTCCACCGCGGTCTGTCCGAGCTGTCCATGCGCGCGCTCGCCAACGACGGTGCGACCGCCTCCCGCCACGAGTCGGCGTGCACGACGCCGGAGGAACTGGTCAAGGCGATCAGCGAGATGCCCCGCATCCGCCCGCCGGAGCCCGCCTTCACCACCCCGCCCGACTACCAGCGCACGACGTACCAGCAGGGCACCTACGGCCGCCAGGCACCGCATCCGGGTGCCACCCAGCCGGTGCCTGCCCCGCCGCTCCCGCTCCAGAGCCGCACCGGCAAGGCCTTGAAGTGGGCCGTGTCGGCCCTCCTGATCGCCGCCCTGGGTCTGGGCAGCTGGCAGTTGGCCGACGCTCTCATGGACCGCAGCGGCAAGTCCGAGGACACCAACCAGACCCAGACGACGGACGGCGACGACAAGAGCCCGAAGAAGCCGACCGCGGGCAAGCCGATCGCGATCCAGGACGCGCACGACTTCGACCCGTTCGGCAGCGACGGCTCCGAGTACCCGAACGACGTGGGCAAGGTCTACGACAGCGACGCGAGTTCGTACTGGCAGACCAGTTACTACGAAGGCGCCAGGTTCGGCAACCTGAAGTCGGGCGTGGGCGTCATCCTCGACCTCGGCAAGGCTCAGCAGGTCGGCAAGGTCACCGTCACCTTCCAGGGGAGCACGTCGGTCGAACTGCGGGCCGCGTCCGGCGACGCCGGTGCGATGCCGACGTCCCTGGACGGCTACTCCAAGGTCGCCGAGGGATCGGGGACGACCGTGACGCTCAAGCCGGGTAAGACCCTCACCACCCGCTACGTGCTGGTGTGGCTCACCGAGTTGCCCATACAGGCCGACGACGGGAAGTGGCGCGGCAGGGTCACGGACGTCAAGGTGACCAGCTGACCTCGCAGGACAGTGCCGGCCTGCGGTCCCTCAGGACATCGGGCCGGCCTTTTCGTCGGAGTCCCCGCAGCCGCCTCGGTCGGACCGGCCATGTGGCATTCTGTCGCTCAGCCTTACGAGTTGGGTTGACAGCATCGCGAGTTGCCTCCCCTAGGGAGTCGGGGGATCAGAGTGGATAGCGGATCGAGCCGAGCCGATCTCTCGGACGCCGATCTCCTGGCGCGCCATGTCGAGGGCGACAAGGACGCCTTCGCCGAGCTCGTGCGCCGTCATCGTGACCGTCTCTGGGCCGTTGCGCTGCGCACGCTGGGGGACCGTGAGGAAGCCGCTGACGCCGTTCAGGACGCGCTCGTCTCCGCCTACCGGGCCGCGCACACCTTCCGCGGCCAGTCCGCCGTCACGACCTGGCTGCATCGGATCACCGTGAACGCCTGTCTCGACCGGGCCCGCAAGGCCGCCTCCCGCAAGACCTCCCCCGTCGACGACACCGAGCGGCTGGAGCAACTCCTGGAGCCGCACGAGTCGGCCGCGGCGCCCGCGGAACGCAATGATCTGCACCGGCAGCTACTGGAGGCGCTGGGCACGCTTCCGCCCGACCAGCGGGCCGCCCTGGTCCTCGTCGACATGCAGGGCTATCCCGTCGCCGAGGCCGCCCGCATCCTCGATGTCCCCACCGGGACGGTGAAGAGCCGGTGCGCCCGGGGTCGCGCCAGACTGCTGCCGCTCCTCACCCATCTGCGGCCGGAAACCGCCGCGGGTA
Source organism: Streptomyces sp. NPDC048002 (assembly GCF_040653275.1). Lineage (NCBI taxonomy): Bacteria > Bacillati > Actinomycetota > Actinomycetes > Kitasatosporales > Streptomycetaceae > Streptomyces > Streptomyces sp. NPDC048002. The sequence goes on from NZ_JBEZNL010000008.1 coordinate 227,289, forward strand.
CCGGCGGGCCGGGCGGGGGACGGAACCGTCGGGCGGGGACATCCGTCCCACCGGCAGCGGGACCACAGGGCACCGGCCCCGGCGGCGGCCCGGGTGACACCGGGCCGAATGATTCAACGGCTGTGAAGGGCGGAGGTGGGCGAGCGTGACGTCGACGACAGACACGACCGGGCACCCGGACGTCACCGAGCTCTCCGACCTCACCGAGGGGCTCCTGCCCGCGTCCCGGAGCGCGGACGTACGGCGGCACCTCGACACGTGCGAGCCCTGTGCGGACGTGCACGCCTCGCTGGAAGAGATCCAGGGGTTGCTGGGTTCCCTTCCGGAGCCGATGGCGATGCCGGACGACGTCGCGGAGCGCATCGACGCCGCCCTTGCCGCGGAGGCAGTACGGGACGGCGCGGCAGCCGACGAATCTTCCATCCCGACCGTCGGGATCGACAAGCGCCCAAGCACCCTCGACGACACCGGTGTTTCACGTGAAACATCGGTACCGGCCGACCGGCCCGCAGGCCACGCCCGCACCGCGACCACCGGCCCCGGGCGCAAGGGACACCGACGCGGCGGGCGCCGGCGGATCGCCGTCCTCGGCACCGTCTTCACGGTGGCGGCGCTGGGGCTCGGCTCGGTGCTGCTCACTTCGCTCAACGACTCCAACGGTGGCTCCGAGAGCGACGGCGGCCAGTCGACGGCAGCGGACACCTTCGCCGCGAGCACCCTGGAGAACCAGGTCTCCGATCTTCTCGCCAAGACGGCGAGCGGGGGACGCACCCCACGCAGCAGCGTCGGCGCGGACTCCCTGCCCAGCACCTCCAAGGAGCCCCAGGTTCTCAAGACGCCCACGGTGCCCGGCTGTGTCAAGGACGGCATCGGCCGCAACGACACCGTCCTCGCCACCGAGGCAGGCATCTATCAGGGCACCGAAGCCCTCCTGGTCGTCCTGCCCGCCGCGGACGACAGCACCAGGGTCACCGCCTATGTCGTCTCCACCGCCTGCGTGAGCGACCCCTCCGTGGGCAAGGGCGAAGTCCTGCTGACGCACACCTATACGCGCACCTCCTGACCGGCCGCTCGCCCCGCGGACGCTTCGTCTCCGTCCCCCGTGGTATGCGCTACGGTGACGCCCCCTCCGTGTGCCCGGGCACAGCGGGAATGCACGCCCCTTAGGATCCGTTGGGTGGGGTGAGAGTTCTGAAAGGGGCTCCCGCCGGACCTATGACGCAGTCCAGAGACGAGGAATCAAGCCGTGAGCGACGTCCGTAACGTGATCATCATCGGCTCCGGGCCCGCCGGCTACACGGCGGCGCTCTACACCGCGCGCGCGTCGCTGAAGCCGCTGGTGTTCGAGGGCGCCGTCACCGCCGGTGGCGCGCTGATGAACACCACCGAGGTCGAGAACTTCCCCGGCTTCCAGGACGGCATCATGGGCCCCGAGCTCATGGACAACATGCGCGCCCAGGCCGAGCGTTTCGGCGCCGAGCTGATCCCGGACGACATCGTCTCCGTCGACCTCTCGGGTGAGATCAAGACCGTCACCGACACCGCCGGCACGGTGCACCGGGCCAAGGCCGTCATCGTCACCACCGGCTCCCAGCACCGCAAGCTCGGCCTGCCCAACGAGGACGCCCTCTCCGGCCGGGGTGTCTCCTGGTGCGCCACCTGCGACGGGTTCTTCTTCAAGGACCAGGACATCGCAGTGATCGGCGGCGGCGACACCGCGATGGAGGAGGCGACCTTCCTCTCGCGCTTCGCCAAGTCCGTGACGATCGTCCACCGCCGGGACTCCCTGCGCGCCTCCAAGGCCATGCAGGACCGCGCCTTCGCCGACCCGAAGATCAAGTTCGTCTGGGACAGCGAGGTCGCCGAGGTCCAGGGCGACCAGAAGCTCGCGGCGCTGAAGCTGCGCAACGTCAAGACGGGCGAGCTCTCCGACCTGCCGGTGACGGGTCTGTTCATCGCGATCGGCCACGACCCCCGTACCGAGCTCTTCAAGGGCCAGCTGGACCTGGACGCGGAGGGCTACCTCAAGGTCGACGCGCCCTCCACCCGTACGAACGTCACCGGTGTCTTCGCCGCCGGCGACGTGGTCGACCACACCTACCGCCAGGCGATCACCGCGGCCGGTACCGGCTGCTCGGCCGCCCTCGACGCCGAGCGCTTCCTCGCCGCCCTCGCGGACGAGGAGAACGCCGAGCCCGCGGCGTCGACCGTCTGACCCCTCACCCGCCCCACGCACCAACCAGTTAAGGAGCCCGCCGTGGCCGGCACTCTGAAGAACGTGACCGACGACTCCTTCGAGCAGGACGTCATCAAGAACGACAAGCCCGTTCTGGTGGACTTCTGGGCCGCCTGGTGCGGTCCCTGCCGCCAGATCGCGCCGTCCCTCGAAGCCATTGCCGCCGAGTACGGCGACAAGATCGAGATCGTCAAGCTGAACATCGACGAGAACCCGGGTACGGCCGCCAAGTACGGCGTCATGTCCATCCCGACGCTGAACGTCTACCAGAACGGCGAGGTCGCCAAGACCATCGTCGGCGCCAAGCCGAAGGCCGCGATCCTTCGCGACCTTGAGGACTTCATCGCCGAGTAGGCGTTGTTTCACGTGAAACACGAATGGGCCGCCCCGAGGGGCGGCCCATTCGTTTGCCCGCACGGCCTCACAGCGGGCGGAGCACCGGCTCCTTCTGTACGGCCCCCAGCAGCCGGTCCAGGGCCATCTCCACGTCTTCCTTCCAGGAGAGCGTGGTACGCAGCTCCAGCCGCAGTCTCGGGTGCGCGGGATGGGGGCGTACCGTCTTGAAGCCCACGGCCAGCAGGTGGTCGGCGGGGAGCAGACAGGCGGGCTCCTTCCAGCGTGCGTCCCCGAAGGCCTCGATGGCCTTGAAGCCCCGCCGGAGCAGATCCTTGGCCACCGTCTGGACCATCACCCGCCCCAGCCCCTGTCCCTGATAGCCGGGCATGATGAACGAGGTCATCAACTGCACGGCGTCCGGCGCCACAGGACTCGTGGGGAACGCGGCAGAACGCGGCACATAGGCGGGAGGCGCGTAGAGGACGAAGCCCACCGGGATGTCGTCCACGTAGACGACCCGGCCGCAGGAACCCCAGTCCAGCAGGACGGCGGAGATCCAGCCCTCCTTCTCCATGGCCGGAGTGCCGGCGGCTACCGCGGCTTCGCCGCTGACGGGATCCAGTTCCCAGAAGACACACGTGCGGCAACGCCGGGGAAGGTCCTGAAGGTTGTCCAGCGTGAGCGGTACGAGCCGACGCCCCATGAAGGCTGATCCTCGCTTCCCACGCCCGCAGCGTCACGGGCGGCTGTCAGGGCGCTCCGTTCCCTGAGCAGGCTGCCGACGAATCCGCCGACCGCGCCCAGGCCGAGGCCCGCGCTCACCAGTCCGGTCCGGCTCACCGTTCGCATGGCCCCCGCCTCCCCTAAGAGGTGCCGCCAGGTGGATGCGCCATACCCGTGGGCATCGTATCCACGATGCCCACACCTCGATACCGCCGGAAAGCAAAGGGCGGGCCGTGTTCCGGTACTCCCGGACACGGCCCGCCCTGCGACGGCCGGCTCAGTTCGGCTCGGGTGCCGAGGTCAGTCCTCGGACTCCTCCGCATCGTCGTCCATGAGGCTCTTCTGCAGGGCGAGCCGCTCGCCCGGTGCCAGCGTGTTGAGGATGCGCTCAAGGTCGTCCGGCGAGGCGAACTCGACGGTGATCTTGCCCTTCTTCTGGCCGAGCTCGACCTTCACCCGGGTCTCGAAGCGGTCCGAGAGCCGCGTCGCGAGGTCGGTCAGCGCCGGGGAGACACGGGCACCCGCACGCGGGCCCTTGCTCCTCGGAGCCTTCTGGGCGCGCGAGCCCATCAAGGTCACGATCTCTTCGACGGACCGGACGGACAGCCCCTCGGCGACGACTCGGTACGCGAGCCGCTCCTGCTCCTCCGGGTCCTCCACCGAGAGCAGCGCTCGCGCGTGCCCGGCGGAGAGCACTCCGGCCGCCACCCTGTTCTGCACCTTCGGCGACAGCTTCAGCAGGCGCAGCGTGTTGGAGACCTGCGGACGGGACCGGCCGATGCGGTCCGCCAGCTGGTCGTGGGTGCAGTTGAAGTCCTTCAGCAGCTGGTCGTAGGCGGCTGCCTCTTCCAGCGGGTTCAGCTGGGCGCGGTGCAGGTTCTCCAGCAACGCGTCCAGAAGGAGCTTCTCGTCGTCCGTGGCCCGCACGATCGCGGGAATCGCCTCCAGGCCCGCCTCACGGCACGCCCGCCAGCGCCGCTCACCCATGATGAGCTCGTAGCGGCCCGGCCCGAGCTGTCGCACGACGACCGGCTGAAGCAGACCCACCTCCTGGATGGAGGTGATGAGTTCCTGCAGCGCGTCCTCGTCGAAGACCTCACGCGGCTGGCGCGGGTTCGGGGTGATCGAGTCGAGGGGCAGCTCGGCGAAGTGGGCGCCCAGGGGAGGCGCGGGCATGTCCGCCGCGCCGTTCACCGACGGCTCCTCCGCCTCCTGCGCGATCGGCGGCAGCGCGGCCACCTTCGCCGCGGCCACGCCTCGGTCGGTCGTGAGCACCGGGACGGCGGCGGGCGAGGCGGGAGCACCCGTCGCCGGAGCCGCCGTACTCTCCGCCGGCCCAGGGATCAGCGCGCCCAGGCCACGGCCCAGGCCAATCCTCCGTCGGTCGCTCACTGGACACCCTCCACCATGCTCGGGTCGTTCTGGGCGCCGACGTGGGCGTGCGTCGCGTCGTAGCGGACGCCGACACCCCTCAGCGCGATTTCTCGTGCCGCCTCAAGATAGGACAGCGCACCACTGGATCCGGGATCGTACGTCAGCACTGTCTGTCCATAGCTCGGCGCCTCGGAGATACGGACCGAGCGGGGAATGCTCGTGCGCAGCACCTCCTCGCCGAAGTGGCTGCGCACCTCGTCCGCGACCTGGGACGCTAGGCGGGTACGGCCGTCGTACATGGTGAGCAGGATCGTCGAGACATGGAGGTTGGGGTTGAGGTGGCCCCGGACCAGGTCGACGTTGCGCAGCAGCTGCCCCAGACCCTCCAGTGCGTAGTACTCGCACTGGATGGGGATCAGGACCTCCTGACCGGCCACCAGCGCGTTGACCGTCAGCAGGCCGAGCGAGGGCGGGCAGTCGATGAGGATGTAGTCCAGGGGCTGCTCGTAGGCCTGGATGGCCCGCTGCAACCGGCTCTCCCGCGCCACCAGGGAGACCAGCTCGATCTCCGCACCGGCGAGGTCGATCGTGGCGGGGGCACAGAAGAGGCCCTCCACATCGGGGACCGGCTGGACGACTTCAGCGAGCGGCCGGCTCTCGACCAGCACGTCGTAGATCGAGGGAACTTCCGCGTGATGGTCGATCCCCAGCGCGGTGGACGCGTTGCCCTGCGGGTCGAGGTCGATCACCAGGACACGGGCACCGTGCAGAGCCAGTGACGCGGCAAGGTTGACGGTCGTCGTCGTCTTGCCCACGCCACCCTTCTGGTTGGCGACCACGATGAACCGGGTCTGCTCGGGCCGTGGAAGACCCTCACCGGCACGGCCGAGAGCCTCCACCGCCAGTTGGGCAGCGCGACCGATGGGAGTGTCGTCCATCGGGGGCGGTGTTTCACGTGAAACATCCTCCCCCATCGACTCGGTACGGGGACCGGGGACCGGATCGGTCATCGGTCCCGCGATGTTGGCGTCGGACCGCAAGGATTCACTCTCCTCGACTTCAGGCTCGCAATGAACAGAGCCTCCCATGCCTTCGGGGTCGTGAACCAGTGAGCCCTGGTGTTCTGTGGAGAAATCCACCTCTGTGGACAACTCCGTGCCCTCCACGAGGGACGCAGAGTTATCACGAGAAGGCCTTGCTTCAGAGGATCCCAAGGATCCCAACGGCTTGCGGTCGCGCGGTTCGGCCGCGGCCCGGCCCCGGCTGATGATGCCGTGCAGCAGTGAGCGACGTTTCACGTGAAACACGATGCACAGCAGCCGAGGCCGAACCACCGCCGACACTCCGTCATGGCCGGGTTTGGCAGCTTGTGTGGAGTACGCCCGACCCGAGGCAGCTCAGCGCCGCCGGCGCGTCCGCCCCGTCCGGGCCGCCTTCGCGCGCTTCGCCGCGAAGCGCACACCGCCCGGGCTCTCCCCCACCTCGACCCGCACCACCGTCGACAGCGGATCCACCACGCCGTCACCGACATGGAGGACAGAGGTCCCCACCGCGCCGAGCTTGCTCAGAGCGGTGGCGGCGCTCTTCAGCTCCTCCTCGGCGGTGTCCCCCTTGAGCGCGAGCATCTCCCCGTAGGGACGCAGCAGCGGGATACCCCAGGTCGCCAGACGGTCCAGGGGCGCCACCGCGCGGGCCGTCACCACATGCACCGGCTGGAGTGTGCCCATGACCTCCTCGGCACGCCCCCGCACGACGGTCACATGATCCAGACCCAGCAGCTCGACGACCTCGGTGAGGAAGTTCGTCCGCCGCAGCAGCGGCTCCAGCAACGTGATCTTCAGGTCCTCGCGGACCAGAGCCAGCGGGATGCCCGGCAGCCCCGCGCCGGAACCCACGTCGCACACCGTCACCCCCTCCGGCACGACCTCTGCGAGCACGGCGCAGTTCAGCAGATGCCGCTCCCACAGCCGCGGCACCTCACGCGGCCCGATCAGACCGCGCTGCACACCCGCCTCCGCGAGCAGCTCCGCGTACCGGACCGCATCCGGGAAGCGATCACCGAACACCTCACGCGCCTGTTCGGGAGCGGGGGGAAGCTCCGCTGCCTCCGTCACGGGGGACCGTCCTTCCGTACCGCGTCAACGCCACCCGGGCGCCGACGTCAGAACCACCAGAACTATCAGGCTGACAAAGTTCGGCCCCGCCTGCCGGGCAGACGGGGCCGGAGGAACGTACGTACCGTCAGGCAGGCAGCACGACGACGAAGCGCTGCGGCTCCTCGCCCTCGGACTCACTGCGCAGACCCGCGGCCTTGACCGCGTCGTGCACGACCTTGCGCTCGAAGGGCGTCATCGGCTTGAGCTTCACCGGCTCACCGGTGTTCCGGACATCGGCCGCGGCCTTGGCACCCAGCTCCGAGAGCTCGGCACGCTTCTGCGCGCGGTAACCGGCGATGTCCAGCATCAGCCGGCTGCGGTCGCCGGTCTCCCGGTGCACGGCCAGGCGCGTGAGCTCCTGGAGCGCCTCCAGCACCTCACCGTCACGGCCGACCAGCTTCTGCAGGTCGCGGCCGCCGGAGTCGCTGATGATCGACACAGCGGCGCGGTCGGCCTCGACGTCCATGTCGATGTCGCCGTCGAGATCGGCGATGTCGAGCAGACCCTCCAGGTAGTCCGCCGCGATCTCGCCCTCCTGCTCCAGGCGGGTCAGGGTGTCTGCACCCTCGGCAGCGGCGGAGGTGGTGGTGCCTTCCGTCACGGGATGGACTCCTTCTTACTTCTTGGACGGGGACTTGGGCCGCTGCGGACCCTTGCGCTGTCCGGACTGGGCCTTGCTGCGGGTACCGGAAGCGGGCTTCTTGGCAGCGGTGGGCTTGGCGTCCTCCGGAGCGTCGGACTTCGTCAGCGACGTCTTGGGCTCGGACTCGCCCGCCGCCTTCGGAGTGGCGGTCTGACGCTGCGACTTGCTCTGCCGCTTGGGCTGCTGCCGCTTGGGCGTCGCCACGGGCGTCCCGTCCTCGGTCGCGACGGCCAGGGGCGTTTCGCTCTTCACCACGGTGCCGTCGGTCTGCGCGGCAAGACCCGCCTTGCTCAGGCCGTTGATGAACTTGCGCTCGTACTCGTTGCGGTCGCGGCCCTTGGCGACGATCGCCTTGACGACGTTGCGCTCACCGCGCCGGCGAACCTTGCCGTGGTGCGTGACGTGCTTGGTCAGGCGCTCCAGGTAGGCGGACTGAGCCTTGGAACCCGGCGTCGGGTTGTTGCGGATGACGTACATCTGCTGACCCATGGTCCACACGTTGGTGGTCAGCCAGTAGACGAGGACACCGACCGGGAAGTTGATGCCGAAGACGGCGAACATGACCGGGAAGATGTACATCAGCATCTTCTGCTGCTGCATGAACGGCGTCTTCACCGTGGTGTCGACGTTCTTCGTCATCAGCTGGCGCTGTGTGTAGAACTGCGACGCCGACATCAGGACGATCATGACCGCGGTGACGATGCGGACCGTGGTCAGCGACGCGTCCAGCGCCTGGACGTCCGCCGCGCTGTCGGTGAACTTGGCCGCCAGCGGTGCACCGAAGATGTGAGCCTTCTGCGCGCTGTCGAGCAGGTTCTGGTTGATCGCGCCGATCGTCTCGTTGTTCGCGATGCTGTTGAGCACGTGGTACAGCGCGAAGAAGAACGGCGACTGCGCCAGGATGGGAAGGCACGAGGAGAGCGGGTTGGTACCCGTCTCCTTGTACAGCTTCATCATCTCTTCGGACTGGCGCTGCTTGTCGTTCTTGTAGCGCTCCTGGATCTTCTTCATCTCGGGCTGCAGCGTCTGCATGGCCCGGGTCGCCTTGATCTGCTTCACGAAGAGCGGGATCAGGCAGATACGAATCAGGATCACCAGGGACACGATGGACAGGCCCCAGGCCCACCCGGTGTCATCGCCGAAGATGGCGCCGTACACCTTGTGGAACTGGACGATGACCCAGGAAACGGGTGTCGTGATGAAGCTGAAGAGGCTGGCAATCGTGTCCACTAATCATGCTCCTTGGGCATGGGACGGGGTCTCTGCGGCCGGGCTCGAAGGAACAGGGCCTTCGGTGGCCGTTTCGGCGGCGGAGGGCCCGCCCTTGCGTGCGCGCCATGCGCCCCGCAGCATCTCGTGCCATCGCGGACGCTTGCGCGGCGGAACATGGTCCACACCGCCCAGCGACCACGGATTGCAGCGCAGGATGCGCCAGGCCGTGAGCGCCGTGCCCTTGATCGCACCGTGCCGGTCAATGGCCGTGTAGCCGTAGTGGGAACACGACGGGTAGTACTTGCACACCGGCCCGAGCAACGGACTGATGGTCCACTGGTAGATCTTGATCAGAGCCAGCAGCGGGTACTTCATCGCGCGCCCCCTCCCAGCAGCCGCTGCAGAGCGGCGTCCAGGTCTCGGGCCAGCTGTGCATGGTCGGCGTCACCCGCACCGGGCAGCGCTCGTACGACTACCAGGCTACCGGGGGGAAAGACGTCGACCCGATCGCGCACCAGATGGCGAAGCCTGCGCTTCACCTTGTTGCGCACGACCGCACCGCCGACAGCCTTGCTGACAACGAAACCCGCACGCGTCGGGGGAGCGCTCTCCCCAGGCGCGTGCGGGTCCGTGGTGCCGCTACGAAGGTGGACGACGAGAGTCGGGCGTCCGGCCCGACGACCCCGTCGTACCGCGGTCGCGAAGTCCTCGCGCCGCCTCAGCCGATGCTCGGTAGGCAGCACGACGACACGACCTGATCAGAATCAGGCGGACAGCGCGGAGCGACCCTTGCTGCGGCGGTTCGCCAGAATCGCGCGGCCGGCACGGGTGCGCATCCGCAGGCGGAAGCCGTGGGTCTTCGCGCGACGACGGTTGTTCGGCTGGAAGGTGCGCTTGCTCACTCGGGGGCTCCAGAAATCAAATCGGTGTTGGCGGGTGCCGTCCTGGCTGTCACCGTGCGCCCACGAGTAGCTCGCGTTACGCCCGAGTGCACCGCTTCCCGATCACCGGTTCACCTCCGCGACAGCGGAGACGTGATCTTGTGCCCATCGGAGGCAGGCGGCAGCAGCCATCGACAACTCGACCTGGTTACGGTACGCGGGGCTACGCCATCCGGTCAAACCAGGGGCCACCGGGAGACACTATCCACAGCCTGGGGACAACAACTTGAACCGCACCCGTTGCCCTGACTACCGTGGCTGAACCCCGATTCGCCCGTCCCACCCGATTTGAATCCCGACCCGTCCCACCATCACACGTTCGTGGGACCCGTGAGAGAGCGTGCCCTGTGGCTGACGTACCTGCCGATCTTGCCGCAGTGTGGCCACGCGTACTCGAGCAGCTCCTCGGCGAGGGCCGCGGACAGGGTGTGGAGGCGAAGGACGAACACTGGATCCGCCGCTGCCAGCCCCTGGCACTCGTCGCGGACACCGCTCTGCTCGCCGTACCCAACGAATTCGCCAAGGGCGTCCTCGAAGGCCGCCTCGCCCCGATCGTCAGCGAGACCCTGAGCCGCGAATGCGGTCGCCCGATCCGCATCGCGATCACCGTCGACGACTCCGTCGGCGAACCCCCGGCCCCGCCGGCACCCCCCGCCCGCCCCCAGCAGCGCTACGAGGAGCCCGAGCTCCCCTCCGGCCAGTACGAGGGCTACGGCCGCCACCGCGGTGCCGACGGCGACGCCTACGGACCCCGCCCCGACCAGGGCCCCGGCGACCAGCTCCCCACGGCACGCCCCGCGTACCCCTCCGAGTACCAGCGCCCCGAGCCCGGCGCCTGGCCCCGCCCGCAGCAGGACGAGTACAGCTGGCAGCAGCAGCGCCTGGGCTTCCCCGAGCGCGACCCCTACGCGACACCGTCCCAGGACACCTACGGCCAGGACGCGTACGGCCCGCCGGCCCAGGACTACCGCCCGCAGCCGATGGACCGCTCCTCCTACGAGAGCCAGCGCCAGGACTACGACGGCAAGCACCCTGACTACAACGGCAAGCACCCTGACTACAACGGCAAGCGCCCGGAGTACGAGGCACCCCGCGGCGACTACGACCAGCCGCGCCCCGACTACGACACACCGCGCGGCGACTACGACCAAGGCCGCCCCGACTACGACCAGCGGGACGTCCGCCGCGACCTGCCCGAGTCCCAGAGCGGCCCCGGCCCCGCCCACCGCGGCGGCCCCGCCCTGCCCTCCTCCGGCGGCGCCCCCGGCCCGCTCGGCGCGAAGCCCGCACCGGCCGGCGGCCCCGGCGAACCGACCGCCCGCCTGAACCCCAAGTACCTCTTCGACACCTTCGTCATCGGCGCGTCGAACCGTTTCGCCCACGCCGCCGCCGTCGCCGTCGCCGAGGCACCCGCCAAGGCGTACAACCCCCTCTTCATCTACGGGGAGTCAGGGCTCGGCAAGACCCACCTGCTGCACGCGATCGGACACTACGCGCGGAGCCTCTACCCGGGCACCCGCGTGCGCTACGTGAGCTCCGAGGAGTTCACCAACGAGTTCATCAACTCCATCCGCGACGGCAAGGGCGACAGCTTCCGCAAGCGGTACCGCGAGATGGACATCCTGCTCGTCGACGACATCCAGTTCCTCGCGGACAAGGAGTCGACGCAGGAGGAGTTCTTCCACACCTTCAACACGCTCCACAACGCCAACAAGCAGATCGTGCTCTCCAGCGACCGGCCGCCCAAGCAGCTGGTCACCCTGGAGGACCGGCTGCGCAACCGCTTCGAGTGGGGTCTGATCACCGACGTCCAGCCGCCCGAGCTGGAGACCCGGATCGCGATCCTGCGCAAGAAGGCGGTGCAGGAGCAGCTCAACGCCCCGCCGGAAGTACTGGAGTTCATCGCCTCCCGGATCTCGCGCAACATCCGCGAGCTGGAGGGCGCCCTCATCCGGGTCACCGCCTTCGCCTCGCTCAACCGCCAGCCCGTGGACCTGGGCCTGACCGAGATCGTCCTGAAGGACCTGATGCCGGGCGGCGACGACTCGGCACCGGAGATCACCTCCACGGCCATCATGGGCGCCACCGCGGACTATTTCGGTCTCACCGTCGAGGACCTGTGCGGCACCTCCCGCGGCCGCGCCCTGGTGACCGCCCGCCAGATCGCCATGTACCTGTGCCGCGAACTGACGGACCTGTCCCTGCCGAAGATCGGCGCGCTCTTCGGCGGCCGCGACCACACCACGGTGATGCACGCGGACCGCAAGATCCGCAATCTGATGGCCGAGCGGCGCTCCATCTACAACCAGGTCACCGAGCTGACCAACCGCATCAAGGCCGGCTGACAGCCGCGTCGCGACGACACCGAGGGCGCCCTCCGGAGCAGTTCCGGGCGGCGCCCTTCGTCATGTCCGCGCCGTCCGATGTTCGATTACCTGCCGGGTTACGGCCGCTCTCCACAGATTCGCCGACTTTCTTCCGTCCACATCCTGGGGACTGCCGAGTTGTCCAGATACTGTCCACAGGCCGCGCCCCTGAAGGAACATCAGACCAGCTCAGCAGGTTGTGGATCGGTGGACAAAAGATCTCCACAGGCTGTGGACAACAAAATGATCCACAGGCTGTGCACGGAGTTGTCCACCGGCAACCCACAGGCTGAGGCGAGTTGTCCCCAGCGATGTCTGACTTCTCCACATCACTGTCCACTGTTCGGCAACCTGGCGCGCCCTCTCACTGGGCCGAGTGAAAGGCGTCACACCAAGCTGCCACAGTGGCCTGTGGGTAACACTGGCAAAGCTGGGGACGGTGTTGGGGAGAACTCCCCCCACCCTGTGCACGGAGTGTGCAGAACTTTCTGTTCTCCACAGATACGCCGAGTTGTCCACCGGTTCCGCCCACAGGCTCTGTGCACAAAATTTGGGGTCTGAGCTGGGCAAACGAGGTTTTCCACCGTTTCCACAGGCCCTACTACTACTCCCAACTAGAGAGAGCTGGGATTTCGTTTCGAAGGGGGTCCTGTGCACAACTCGCTGTCCGGCGCCCGGCTGCCCCTCGTCACGACTTGACCCCGAGAGGCACCTACTGTCAGTGCGGTGCGTCAGACTGTTCCCCGGCGTCCTTCCCCGCATCGGGGCCGACGACACCGAGACAGACGACGAAAGCCAGGCAGGCCGAGCAGCGCCGGCAACAGCAGGAGGCGGCAACAGTGAAGATCCGGGTGGAACGCGACGTACTCGCGGAGGCCGTGGCCTGGGCGGCGCGCAGCCTCCCGGCCCGCCCGCCGGCGCCTGTCCTCGCCGGCCTGCTGCTGAAGTCCGAGGACGGCCAGCTGAGCCTGTCGGGCTTCGACTACGAGGTCTCCGCGCGGGTGTCGGTGGACGCCGAGGTCGAGGAGGAGGGCACGGTCCTCGTCTCCGGCCGGCTGCTCGCCGACATCTGCCGCGCGCTGCCGAACCGTCCGGTGGAGATTTCCACAGACGGTGTACGGGCGACCGTGGTCTGCGGCTCCTCGCGATTCACACTCCACACCCTGCCTGTGGAGGAGTACCCGGCGCTGCCGCAGATGCCGTCGGCGACCGGCACCGTTCCGGGTGAGGTCTTCGCCTCCGCCGCCTCCCAGGTCGCCATCGCCGCCGGGCGCGACGACACGCTGCCGGTGCTGACCGGTGTGCGCATCGAGATCGAGGGCGACCGGGTCACGCTGGCCTCCACCGACCGCTACCGGTTCGCGGTCCGTGAGTTCCTGTGGAAGCCGGAGAACCCCGAGGCGTCCGCGGTGGCCCTGGTGCCCGCCAAGACGCTCCTGGACACCGCGAAGGCGCTCACCAGCGGCGACAGCGTGACGCTGGCGCTCTCCGGGTCCGGTGCGGGCGAGGGCCTGATCGGTTTCGAGGGCGCGGGTCGCCGTACGACGACCCGGCTGCTGGAGGGCGACCTCCCGAAGTACCGCACGCTGTTCCCGACCGAGTTCAACTCCGTCGCGGTGATCGAGACGGCGCCCTTCGTGGAGGCCGTGAAGCGTGTGGCGCTGGTGGCCGAGCGGAACACCCCGGTGCGGCTGAGCTTCGAGCAGGGCGTGCTGATCCTGGAGGCGGGGTCGAGCGACGACGCACAGGCTGTGGAGCGGGTGGACGCGCAGCTGGAGGGCGACGACATCTCGATCGCCTTCAACCCGACGTTCCTGCTGGACGGGCTGAGCGCGATCGACTCGCCGGTGGCGCAGCTGTCGTTCACGACGTCCACGAAGCCGGCGCTGCTCAGCGGCAAGCCCGCGCTGGACGCCGAGGCGGATGACGCTTACAAGTACCTGATCATGCCGGTGCGCCTGAGCGGCTGACCTGCGGGGATGAAGGTGCGGGCGGGTAGGTCGCCCGCACCGGCGGGGCCTGGGTCATATGAGCGGCTGTGCCCACAGTTGTGCGTGAGCGTCCGGGTTTAGGCTCGGACGTGGGTACGAAGGTGCCACTCACGCCACAGCAACCTAAGGAACAACTGATGGAGCTCGGTCTCGTCGGCCTCGGCAAGATGGGCGGCAACATGCGCGAGCGGATCCGCCGCGCCGGCCACACCGTCGTCGGATACGACCGCAACCCGGACCTCGCGGATGTCCACAGCCTGGAAGAACTTGTGGGCAAGCTGCAGGGTCCGCGGGTCGTGTGGGTCATGGTCCCGGCCGGGGCGGCCACGCAGTCGACCGTGGACGAGCTCGCCGAGCTCCTGGAGCCCGGTGATGTCGTCGTGGACGGCGGCAACTCCCGCTGGACGGACGACGAGAAGCACGCCGAGGAGCTGGCGGCCAAGGGCATCGGCTTCGTGGA